>NZ_JBIVVI010000821.1:0-4207 GCF_044757675.1 Kitasatospora sp. NPDC091257 | reverse complement strand
TCCCGGCCCTGGACGGTGACGTGGATCCGGCGCCGGTCGGCGGAGGCGGCCTCGGGGGCCCCCGGGGGGGCGGTGTTGGGGGGGGGGGGGGGGTTGTGGCGCGGGCGGTCGCCGCCCCCGCCCGCGGGGGGGGGGGGCCCCGGCGGGCCGGCGCCGGAGCTCAGCACGGTGCGACCAGGTCCAGGTACGCGTCGTGCCAGAGGTCCTCGTCGCCGTCCGGCAGGAGCAGCACGCGGTCGGGCCGGAGGGCCTCGATGGCGCCGGGGTCGTGGGTGACCATCACGATCGCGCCCGGGTAGCTGCCCACCGCCGTCAGGACCTCCGTGCGGGAGGCCGGGTCGAGGTTGTTGGTCGGCTCGTCCAGCAGCAGGACGTTGGCGCCGGAGTGCACCAGGCCGGCCAGGGCGAGCCGGGTCTTCTCACCGCCGGACAGCACCCTGGCCGGCTTGTCGGCGTCGTCTCCCCGGAAGAGGAACGCGCCGAGCACGTGCCGCAGTTCGCCGTCGGTGAGGCCGGGTGCGGCCGCGGCGAGGTTGTCGCGCACGCTGAGTGCCGGGTCGAGGGTGTCGTGCTCCTGGGCGAAGTAGCCGAGTCGCAGACCGGAGCCGGGGACGACGCGGCCGGAGTCCGGTGTCTCCCGGCCGGCCAGGATGCGCAACAGGGTGGTCTTTCCGGCCCCGTTCAGGCCGAGCACGACCAGCCGGCTGCCGCGGTCCACGGCCAGGTCCAGTCCGGTCAGCACCGGCCGGCCGCCGTAGGACTTGGCGAGGCCGATCGCCCCGAGCGGCGTCCGGCCGCACGGGGCGGGCTCGGGCAGCCGGATCCGGGCGGTGCGCTCGGCCTGCCGGACGGGTTCGAGTTCGGCGAGCATCCGGTCGGCCCGGCGGGCCATGCTGCGGGCGGTGGTCGCGGTGGCGACGTTGGCCCGCATCCGGTCGGCCTGCGCGTGCAGGGAGGCGGCCTTGCGTTCGGCGTTGGCCCGCTCCCGGGTGCGACGGCGCTCGTCGGCGGCGCGCTGGGTCAGATAGGTCTCCCAGCCGGTGTTGTGGACGTCGATCGTGGCGCGCTGCGGGTCCAGGTGGAAGACCCGGTTGACGGTCTCCGCGAGCAGGCGCAGGTCGTGGCTGATCAGTACCAGCCCGCCCTGGTGGGTGGCGAGGAAGCCGCGCAGCCAGGCGACGGAGTCGGCGTCCAGGTGGTTGGTCGGCTCGTCCAGCAGCAGGGTGCCGTGGTCGGCGAACAGGATGCGGGCCAGCTCGACCCGGCGGCGCTGGCCGCCGGAGAGCGTGCCGACGGGCGAGCCCATCAGGTGGGTGGGCAGGCCGAGCCCGGCCGCGACCCGGGCCGCCTCGGCCTCGGCGGCGTAGCCGCCGCGGGACTGGAACCCGGCCTCGGCCCGGACGTACGCGTCCATCGCCCGGCGTTCCTCGGCCGGCGACCCGGCGCGGGCCATCGCCGCCTCGGCG
Organism: Kitasatospora sp. NPDC091257; assembly: GCF_044757675.1. Taxonomy (NCBI): domain Bacteria; kingdom Bacillati; phylum Actinomycetota; class Actinomycetes; order Kitasatosporales; family Streptomycetaceae; genus Kitasatospora; species Kitasatospora sp. NPDC091257. The sequence continues at coordinate 2,741 of NZ_JBIVVI010000821.1, read as the reverse complement.
GCGCGCAGCGTGCGGACGGCGGTGTCCAGGCCGCGGGCGGACAGGATGCGGTCGGTGACGGTGACCGACGGGTCGGCGGCGCGGGAGTCCTGCGGGAGATAGCCGACGGCTCCGGTTCGGGTGACGGTGCCGGCGGCGGGTGCCAGCTGCCCGGCCAGGGTGGCGAGCAGCGTGGTCTTGCCGGCACCGTTGCGGCCGACCAGGCCGATCCGGTCGCCGGGGGCGATGTGCAGGGTGACGTCGGACAGCAGGAGACGGGCGGCGACGCGCACGTCGACACCACGGGTGGTGATCACGGGATAACGCTCCGAAAAGGCTAGCGAACAGACGGGTGGCGTGGAAGCGGTCCGTCGGCTAGGAAATTCGGGGCGTTGACATGGGGCCACGGTAGCGGGAGGGGTGGACCGGACGCATCCGAATTAACCGGTCGGCGCGGGGGTGGTCGGCCGCGGCGGGGCCCCGGGTGCCACTCCGTCCGTCCAGGGCGGTGCGGTTTCGGCCATGCCGGAGGCGGATGGCGCGCGGGGCCTCCTTGTCATGGTCGCGGCGCAATCGCTTGCATGTCCGCATGGGCCGACGCGATCTCGTACTCCTGACCGACCACAGCTCGACCGAAGGCAGCCGGCAGGTGCTCGCCGCCGCCGCGCGGACGCTGACCGGCCGGGAGCCCGTCCAGCTGGACGCCCGGCACTTCATGACCGGCGGCAGCGGTCTGATCGAGGCCGACGACGCGGGCGGAATCCGGCTGGAGGCGGGCGGCCGGGCGGTGACCGCCGACACGGTGATCGTCTACGAGATCCCGCCGCACCGGCGCCGCGCGTTCGAGGGCTGCCAACGGCGGCTGCGCGGCTTCGGCGCCCGCTCGCTCGGCACCGACGCCGAGGCGTGGCGGGCGGCCACCGAGAAGGACGCCACGGTCGCGAGCTTCGTCCGGGACGGCGTGCCGCACATGCCCAGCATCGCGCTCTCCGGGCCGAGCCCGGAGGCCGCCGCCGACGCCTTCGCGGCCCTCGGCGGCGACGTCTGGGCCAGGCCCTGCATCGGGATGGGCGGCGACGACGTCTTCCACCTCACCACCCGCGCGCAGCTCGACGCCGCCGCGCGGCACTACGCCCGGGCGGGCGCGGACTGGCTGATCGCCCGCGACGCCCGGAACGTCCTCCCGGACGGGCGCCGCCACCAGTACCGGGTGGTGGTGCTGCAGGGGCGCGTGGTCCGGGTCGTCGAGCACGTCCAGGCGGACCCGGACGCGCCCTGCAACGAGAGCCGGGGGGCCGTCTCCACGCTGCTCGACTACACCGAACTGCCGGACGGACTCGCGGAGTCGGCCATCGCGGCAGCCGCCTCCACGGGCCTCGACCTCGCCGGGGTGGACCTCGCCGCCGAGAGCGGCGGCGTGGTCTTCGAGGTCAACGTCCACCCCGCCTTCGGCCGGCGCGGCCTGGAACAGGTGGCGCTGCCGTACGTCGCCGCGCACCTCGGCGAGTAGCGCCGGGAGCATCCCGCCGGTGCCCGGAGCATCCCGCCGGTGCCCGGAACGCCCCGCCGGTGCCCGGAAGGCCCCGGCTCCGCCTCAGGCCCGCAGGACCGCCGCGAGCACCGACGGCCGGAACAGCGCCGACGGTGGCGCCACCAGCGACATCACCTCGTGGAACACCGCGGTGACCGCCGTGTCCGAGGTGCTGGCCGCCAGCACCTTGTCGAAGAAGCTGTGCTGGAGCCCGATCAGGGCGCCGGAGGGCGCGCCGGTGGTGGCGGGGAAACGGGCGTCCTCGGCGCAGGAGATCACCCAGGGGATCTTGGACGCCACGGCGACGGCGCGCCGTGCGGCCCGGGCGGTGGAGTGTCCGATGCCGCCGTGGCGCTTCGCGGTGCGGCGGAGCTCCCGGGCGCAGAACAGTGCGACGGTGACGCCCTGCCCGTACACCGGGTTGAAGGTGCTCGCGGCGTCGCCGACCACCACCAGCCCGTCCGGGCAGCTGCGCTCGTAGTGCCGGCGCACGCCCGGGCCGGGGTGGAAGCCGCGGACCTCGCCCGCGGGTTCGGCGTCCCGCAGCATCTCGTGCAGGAGCGGGTCGCGCAGCAGGCGCAGGTGTTCGGTGAAGCCCTCCTCGCCGGCCGCCGGCTCGGCGCCGCGCATCCCGGCGAGGCTGACGATCCAGCGGTCGCCCTCGACCGGCAGCAGCACGCCCATGCGCTGCGCGTCCGGCGCCTTGGTCTGGAGGTAGGCTGCCCGGCCGACGGTCTCGGACCCGTCCGGGCGGTGGAACATCCGGGAGACGTACGCGACGCCCGCGTCCACCCGCTCCTCGGGCACCGGCGGGCAGCCCAGCTCGGCGAGCCACTTCGGCACCGAGGTCGAGCGGCCCGTCGCGTCCACCACCAACTCGGCGGGTATCTCCCGGACTTCGCCGCGCTCCTGACCGCGCTCGCGGACCTTCACCCCGGTCACCGTGGTCGCCGTGCCGAGCAGTCCGACCGCGTCCGTGCCCTCCAGGAACTCGATCGCGGGATGGGCGCGGACCCGGTCCAGCACGAACGAGTCCAGCAGCGACCGGGTGCAGGAGAGGAAGCCCACCTGCGCGGGGTACTCGGCCAGCCACCCGGCGGAGCAGAGCCACTTGACGTCCGAGGCGGCCACCCGCTGCGCGCCCGCCGGATGGCCGAGCATGCCATCGCCGACAACGGCCTTGACTGGAAATTGATTTGATGCCAGACGGTGCTGCGCGGCGACGGACAGT
>NZ_JBIVVI010000820.1:0-4211 GCF_044757675.1 Kitasatospora sp. NPDC091257 | reverse complement strand
CCCATGTCGCGGCCGGCGTCCTGACCCCGCAGTCCGTGGCCGTCTCCCTGCGCCGCTCGCTGCGCCGCACCCACATCGTCCCCGGCGGGGCCATCGGCGTGGACCCGGCCTCCAAGGTGTGCGTCGTCCGCAAGATCACCGACGAGGTGGTCGCGCAGAAGTACGACCACCTGGTGCTCTCCCCCGGCAGCGTCACCCGCACCTTCGACATCCCCGGCCTCACCGACTACGCCCGCGGAATGAAGACGCTCGCCGAGGCGGCCTACGTCCGCGACCACGTGATCGCCCAGCTCGACCTCGCCTCCGCCACCCTGGACCAGAAGGAGCGCGAGTCCCGGCTCCAGTTCGTGGTCGTCGGCGGCGGCTACGCGGGCACCGAGACGGCCGCCTGCCTCCAGCGCCTGACCACCGCCGCCGCCCACCGCTACCCGCGCCTGGACGCCCGGCAGATCAAGTGGCACCTGATCGACATCGCCCCGAAGCTGATGCCGGAGCTGGGCGATCCGCTCGGCGAGGCCGCCCTGGAGGTGCTGCGCGAGCGCGGCATCGAGGTGTCGCTGGGCGTCTCGGTGGCCGAGGTCGGCGCCGAGACCGTCAAGTTCACCGACGGCCGGGTGCTCCCCTGCCGCACCCTGATCTGGACCGCCGGCGTGGCCGCGAGCCCGCTGATCGGCACCCTGGACGCCGAGACGGTCCGCGGCCGGCTCGCCGTGACGGCGGAGATGCGGGTGCCGCAGTTCGAGGGCGTGTTCGCGATCGGCGACGCCGCCGCCGTCCCCGACCTCGCCAAGGGCGACGGCGCGGTCTGCCCGCCGACCGCCCAGCACGCCGCCCGCCAGGGCCGCGCGGTCGCGAACAACCTGATCGCCTCGCTCCACGGCCGCCCCCTGGAGCCGTACTACCACAAGGACTTGGGCCTGGTCGTCGACCTCGGCGGCAAGGACGCGGTCTCCAAGCCGCTCGGCGTGGAGCTGCGCGGGGTGCCCGCCCAGCTGGTGGCGCGCGGCTACCACCTGATGGCGATGCGGACCAACGCGGCCAAGTTCCGGGTGGGCGCCAACTGGCTGCTCAACGCGACCGCGGGCGACGACTTCGTCCGCACCGGCTTCCTCGCCCGCCAGCCCGCCCGCCTGCAGGACTTCGAGTACACCGACGCGTACCTGACGAAGGACCAGGTCCGCGCGCACGCCCAGTCGCTGCTCGCCAAGGGCTGAGCGACGGCCGTACGGCGCCCCCGCGGCCGAGGCTGCGGGGGCGCCGTGTCACACGGGTCGGCGCGCCGTCGGGCACGCGGTCACCGAGCGGTGAGGTACATCCCGCCCGCGTCCTGCCCGGCCGTGTTGCGGCACGCGTAGTCACCGCTCGGACGCGCCCACAGCAGCGTCAGGCAGCGCCCGACCGCCTGCTGGCCGTAGTAGTTGGGGTGCATCGACTCCTGCAGCACGCCCTGCGTGGAGTTGAGCCCGCCGTCCAGGAAGCGCGCCCACTCGCTGGTGGTCGCGGACGGGCCGGTGCTCGCGGTCGGCTGCTTGGTGGCCGTCGAGCAGACCTCGCGGCCCTGCAGCATGTCCGACAGGTCCAGGAACTGCGCGCCCTTGGCAGCGGCGACGCCCGCCAGCGCCCGGGATATCTGCGGCACCATGGAGTCGCGGGCCCAGTCGGCGTCCCCGTCCCAGAACGGGCAGCCGCCGGTGTTGGAGCGGGTCCAGCCGCTCTCCGGGTAGCGCATCTCGGCGCTGCGCGGGATCGGCGACGGGTAGGACTGCAGCACCAGGCGGTAGTCCGACTGCGCGTAGCCGGCGTCGGCCATCACCGCGCGGACCTCGTCGACCGCCTTGCCGACCCCGGCCATCGCGGCGGGCATCCTGTCGTCGATCTGGGACTGCGCGGAGTAGTGGCAGTAGGAGTACCAGACCAGGTAGTCCTTCACGCAGGTGGAGATGACGTCCGAGAAGCCCAGGTCGTTGCCGCCGATCGACAGGGTGATCAGCTTGACGTTGTTCTGCCGTGCCACGGTGGCGAGTTGGTCGGCCTGCGGGGCCTCGCCCTTGAGCGACTGGCCGCCGTTGGAGGCGCGGAAGACGTTCGCGCTGACGGCTCCGGAGCAGGCCAGGTCGATCTCGTTCTGGGCCCCGGTCGAGGCGCTGAGCACCTCGGAGACGTCCGAGCGGTCGCATCCGCTCGCGGCGGTGGCGCCGTAGACCCGCGAGGCGTCGTACGCGCTGCCGGTCCAGGCCCGGTCGGTTCCGTTGCGGCTGCCGCTGGTGCCGGCCGAGTTGCCCTTCCAGCGGCCGGCCTCGCCGGAGATGTAGCTGTCGCCGAGCGTGACGCTGGCGGTGGGCCCGGACGGCACGGCGGCCGGTGCGGCCGGTGCGGCGGAGGCCGGCGAGGCGACGGCCAGGCCCGCGACGACGAGCGGGAGCGCGAGGGCTGCGGCCAGCAGCCGCCGGCCGGGACGACGGGTACTGCGGGTGCTGCGGGTGTTGCGGGTCATGCTCGAACGGTTCTCGGGCACTGCGGAACTCCTGCGGCTCGATCCTCCCGAGGAATGGGGAACGGGAGGATGCCTGGGTGAGGGTGGGCCGCCGGCCGGTGGCGCGATGAAAGATGACATGCCCGCGCTCGCCACCGCTAGGCATCTGCGGGAGGTTTCCGCTTTTGTTACCGCCGGGTTCAGACCAGGCGGGCGGGCGACGACCGGATGCCGCCCGCGGTTCACGCCCACCACACCTGCCCCACCCGGCCCACGGCGCACCGGCCCACGGGCTCACACCAGCCGCGACCCGCCCCCGCCCGCCCCCAGCACCGCCGCCAGGTCCTCCGCCAGCTCCCGCGCCTGCGCCGCCTCCAGCCGCGCCGTGGTGAACCGCAGCCCGGGCGGCGACTGGATCCGGTACCGCGCGCCGGGCGCCGCGACCCAGCCACGCTGCACCAGGGCCGCCAGCACCGAGGTCTCGTCCGGCACCGGCACCCAGACGTTCAGCCCGCTCCGCCCGTGCGCCTCGATCCCACGGGCCGCCAGCTCGCCCAGCAGCGCGTCGCGCCGGGCCCGGTACGCGGCGGCCACCCGGTCCGCCGGCGCGGCGTCGCCGCGCCACAGCTCGGCGACGGTGCGCTGCAGCAGGTGGCTGACCCAGCCGGCGCCCAGCCGCATCCGGCCGGCCACCCGCCCGATCGTCTCCGCGTCGCCGACCGCCACCGAGACCCGCAGGTCCGGCCCGTACGCCTTGGCCGCCGAGCGCACCACCGCCCAGTTCCGGGTGCCGGGGCCGACCAGCGGGTGGTACGGCTGGTCGACCATGCCGTGCCCGTGGTCGTCCTCGATCAGCAGCACCCCGGGGTGCTCGGCCAGTACGGTCTTCAGCGCCTCGGCCCGCCGCGCGGTGAGCGCCGCTCCGGTCGGGTTCTGCGCCCGGCTGGTGACCACCATGGCCCGGACGCCCTCGGCCAGCGCGGCGGCCAGCGCCTCCGGCAGCGGGCCCTCGTCGTCCAGCCGGACGGGCACCTGCTTCAGGCCCAGCGCGGGCAGCAGGTCGAGCAGGCTGCCCCAGCCCGGGTCCTCGACGGCCACCGCGTCGCCGGGGCGCAGCCGGGCGCCGAGGATCCGTTCGATGGTGTCCAGCGAGCCGGAGGCGACGGCGATCGGGCCGCCGGGCAGGCCGTCGGCCTCGAAGGAGGCGCGGGCGAGCGCGAGCAGCTGCGGGTCGACGGCGGCGTGCCCGTACAGCACCGGGTCGGTGCGCGCGGCCTCGGCGGCGGCCGCGAGGGCCGGGGCGAGGTCGGGCAGCAGGGCCGGGTCGGGGTTGCCGGTGGACAGGTCGCGGGCGTGCGGCGGGACGGGGATGCGGATCTGGTCGCGCGGGGTGAGCGCGGGCCTGGGCAGGATGCGGCTGCCCTTGCGGCCGGCGGTCTCGATCACGCCGCGGTCGCGCAGCAGCCGGTAGGCCGCGGCGACGGTGTTGGGGTTGACGCCCAGTTCGGCGGCGAGGTCGCGCAGCGGGGGCAGGGCGGTTCCGGGGGCGAGTCGCCCGCTGCTCACGCCCTGCTCGATGTGGGCCGCGATTTCGCTGGCGCGTCGCCCCTTCAGCGGATAGTCTCCTAGCACAAAGCAAATTATGCACTAGTACGTAGAGGATGTCATGTCAGCCACCCCGGAAGGGTCGCCCAGCTACTCCCGCACCGCCAGGACCACCCCCACCCGCTACCGGGAC
>NZ_JBIVVI010000819.1:0-4221 GCF_044757675.1 Kitasatospora sp. NPDC091257 | reverse complement strand
CTCGGACTGAGCACCGCACCCGGGGTGACCGTCCGCTCCGCGCCGCCCGCCGGCGAGTCCACCCTCCGGCTGGTGCACACCCGGGAGTACGTCGAGGCGGTCCGGAACGCCGCCGCCCATCCCGAGCGCTCCGACCCGCTGCACGGACTGGGCACCGACGACAACTGGTCCTTCCCGGCGATCCACTCGGCCTCGGCACTGATCGCCGGCCAGTCCGTGGCCGCCGCCGAGGCGGTCTGGCGCGGCGAGACCCCGCACGCCGTCAACTTCAGCGGCGGGCTGCACCACGCGATGCCCGGCAAGGCCTCCGGCTTCTGCGTCTACAACGACCCGGCGCTGGCCATCGCCCGGCTGCTCGAACTCGGCGCCGAGCGGGTCGCCTACGTCGACGTGGACGTCCACCACGGCGACGGCGTTCAGGCGGCCTTCTGGAACGACCCCCGGGTGCTCACCGTCTCGCTGCACGAGCACCCCGCCACGCTCTTCCCGCAGACCGGCTGGTCGATCGAGACCGGCGGCGAGGACGCCCCCGGCTCCGCCGCCAACCTGCCGCTGCCCGCGGGCACCGGCGACGCCGGCTGGCTGCGCGCCTTCCACGCCCTGGTGCCCGAACTGCTCGACGCGTTCCGGCCACAGGTCCTGGTCACCCAGCACGGCGCCGACACCCACCTGGAGGACCCGCTCGCCCACCTCGCCGTCACCGTGGACGCCCAGCGGCTGATCGCCGAGGCGCTGCACGACCTCGCCCACCAGTACGCCGGCGGTCGCTGGGTGGCCACCGGCGGGGGCGGCTACGCCGTGGTGGACGTCGTCCCGCGCACCTGGACCCACCTGGTCGCCACCGCCGCCGCCCGGCCCGTCGACCCGGCCACCGAGACCCCCGAGTCCTGGCGCGCCGAGGTCTACCGCCGCACCCGCCGCCCGGCCCCGCTGCGGATGACCGACGGCGCCCGCCCCGCCTGGCGCGACTTCGACTCGGGTTACGATCCGGCCGACCGGCTCGATCAGGCCATCCTCGCCGCCCGGCGGGCGGTGTTCCCCCAGCACGGACTGCTGGCCTGAACCCGCCGCCCTGGTCAGGCCGTGCGTACGCCGGGCGGTGCCATCGGCCGATCGGCTACGTACTGCAACGGTCCTATCTCTCACCGTACGAGGACTGCACCTCCCCTCTTCCCACTGGTACCACCCATAACTACTCTGGGGATACACGTGTGCCGGTGGAGTCACCGGAGGGGAAGCCGGTGCCTTGCACACGGGTAAGGGTCGGGTGATGGTCATGAGTTCCGTCGAGCGCCCCCTTCAGGAAGTCGTCTTCCTGACCGTGGCGGAGGTCGCCGCGGTCATGCGGGTGTCCAAGATGACGGTGTACCGACTGGTGCACAGCGGAGAGCTGCCGGCCATCCGGGTCGGACGGTCCTTCCGGGTGCCCCAGCAGGCGGTGCACGAGTACCTCAAGGAGTCCTACGTGCGGCTTGAGAGCGCGTAGCGGCGGCGCGCGGGTGCGGGGTCCACACCGGTGGGCGCCGCACCCGTTCGCCGGGGATTTCCCCCGAGTTTCCCGGTATCGGGGAGCACGATTACGGCCTTAGCACCGTGGACGGTAGGCTAGGCCCTCACGTCAGTCGTATGGACTCCGTCTCTCACGGACGAGAGTCTCAGTGAGCGAGGGTTGTTCCGTGGGCTCTGTCATCAAGAAGCGTCGCAAGCGTATGGCCAAGAAGAAGCACCGCAAGCTTCTGAAGAGGACCAGGGTCCAGCGTCGTAACAAGAAGTAACGCCTGAGCCTGCGCTTCGGCCCCGCCCTTCGCGGGGGTCACCCGCGCACTCGCGTACAGCGGCGCAGGAAGAACTCGTTGGCCCCGCCCCTGCGGGGTTCAGGCGTTCCACCGCCCGCCCAGGCCCCTGCGGCCTGGGCGGGCGGTGTCGTTTCACGGCCCGGCAGGGCGGCGCGGTACGGTGCACGCAGGCCGCTCGGGCCGGGGAACGGGGGCAGCACCGTGGGCGTGGTCGTGCTCGTCACCGGCGTGGCGCGCCATCTCGGTGCCCGCTTCGTCGCCGAGGTCCGCCGTCGGCCGGGCGTGGACCTGGTGGTCGGCGTGGACGTGCAGCCGCCCCGACTGCCGCCCGAGGAGCCGGCCGGTCCGGCCGCCCCGTACCGCTTCCACCAGCTCGACCTGCGCCGCCCGGCGGTCTCCCGGGTGCTCGCCGAGCACCGGGTGGACACCGTGGTGCACCTCAGCGTCAGCGCCACCGGCCTGGGCTCCACCAACCGCTCCGCGGTGAAGGAGTCCAACGTGATCGGCACCATGCAGCTGCTCGGCGCCTGCCAGAAGGCCCCCGGGGTGCGCCGGCTGGTGGTGAAGTCCACCACCGGCGTCTACGGATCCGCGCCCCGCGACCCGGCGGTGTTCAGCGAGCGGATGCAGCCCAAGGACCCGCCCGGCGGCGGCTTCGCCAAGGACGCGGCGGAGGTCGAGGGCTATGTGCGCGGCTTCGCCCGGCGCCGCCCGGACGTCGCGGTGACGGTGCTGCGCTTCGCCAACATCGTCGGCCCGGACGCGGACACCCCGCTCAGCGAGTACTTCGCGCTGCCCGTGCTGCCGACCGTGCTCGGCTACGACCCGCGGCTGCAGTTCGTGCACGAGGACGACGCCGTCGCGGTGCTCTGCCGGGCCGCCGACGAGCCCGCGCCGGGCACCGTCAACACCGGGACCTTCAACGTGGCGGGGGAGGGCGTCCTGCTGCTCTCCCAGTGCGCCCGCCGGCTCGGCCGGCCCACCCTGCCGCTGCTGCTGCCCGCGGTCAGCTGGATGGCCGTGCTGGCTCGGCAGACCCGGCTGGTCGACGTCTCGCCCGAGCAACTGCGGCTGCTCACCCACGGCCGGGTGGTGGACACCGCGCGGCTGCGCGACACCTTCGGCTACCGCCCGGCGTTCGGCACCCCGGAGGCCTTCGCCGACTTCGCCGCCGCGCAGGGGCCGGGTCTGCTGCCGCCCGAGCGGCTGGCCGCCGTCACCGACCGGCTGACGGCCCTGCTCGGCCCGGAAGGGGCCGCCCCCGCGGGGCCGGCCGCCGGACCGGACGCCGTACCGAACCGCCCCCGCCCACCGAGGAGCTGAACCCGCGATGAGTGCCGCAGCCGAGAACGCGCCGGGCGAGGCCAAGGTCATCCCGATCGAGTCCGCCCCCAGCTGGACCTCGCCCGAGGGGCCGAAACTGGCCGACCGGCTCGCCGAGGCCGTCGGCGGCGTGCTGTCCGGGCCGCTCGGCCCGGCCGCCACCGGGCTGTTCGGCAAGGGCTGGGAGGGCCGTGCCGCCGAGCGGCTGGCCTTCCTGCGCCGCCGGGTGACCGGCGACTACGAGGTGGACGAGTTCGGCTTCGACCGGGAGCTCACCGAGGAGGTGCTGCTCTCGCTGCTGCGCCCGCTGGCCGAGAAGTACTTCCGGATCGACGTCCAGGGCGTGGAGCACATCCCGGCCGAGGGCGGCGCGCTGATCGTCGCCAACCACTCCGGCACGATCCCGCTGGACGCCCTGATGACCCAGGTGGTCATCCACGACCACCACCCCGCCCGGCGGCACCTGCGGATGCTCGCCGCCGACCTGGTCTTCGTGCTGCCCGGCGTCAACGAGCTGGCCCGCAAGGCCGGCCACACGCTGGCCTGCAACGAGGACGCCCAGGCCCTGCTGGAGCGCGGCGAGGTCGTCGGGGTCTGGCCGGAGGGCTTCAAGGGGATCGGCAAGCCGTTCTCCGAGCGCTACAAGCTCCAGCGGTTCGGCCGCGGCGGCTTCGTCGCCTCGGCGCTGCGGGCGCGGGTGCCGATCGTGCCCTGCTCGATCGTCGGGGCCGAGGAGACCTACCCGATGATCGGCAATGTGAAGACCCTGGCCCGGCTGCTGGGCCTGCCGTACGTGCCGGTCACCCCGACCTTCCCGTGGCTGGGCCCGCTCGGGGTGCTGCCGCTGCCGACCAAGTGGACGATCCGCTTCGGCGAGCCGATCGCCACCGACAGCTACCCGGCGGAGGCGGCGGACGACCCGATGCTGGTCTTCGACCTGGCCGACGAGGTGCGCGAGACCATCCAGCACACCCTCTACCAGCTGCTGGTGCAGCGGCGTTCGGTGTTCTTCTGACGGTGCTCTGCCGGCGGTGTTCGGCCGAGGAGGCCCGGGTCCTTCCGAGGAGCCGGGGCGCCACGGAAGGACCCGGGTACGGCGGGG
>NZ_JBIVVI010000818.1:0-4228 GCF_044757675.1 Kitasatospora sp. NPDC091257 | reverse complement strand
CGGCCCGGTCCCGCCGCCCGAGCCGCCGCCGCGCGGGACGTCGGCCTTCCGGCCCCTGCCGGGGGACGAGGCCGTCCGTGTGGGGGCGGACGGCACGCGGCTGTGGCGCTCGCGGTTCGAGCCGGAGGCGAGCGAGGTCTTCGGCCACCGGCCCGGCTGCGAACTGTCCCCGGACGGGCGGGTGCTGTGGGTCCACCGGCCCGACGCCATGGCCGGCCGCGGCCGCCCGGCCGCCTGAGCGCCGACACCATCGTCGCCACCCTCGTCGGCCAGGACGAGGACGAGGAGGACTGGTTCCGCCACTACCGCCTCGACGCCCGCACCGGCCGCGTCCACGGCGCGTTCGACGCCCGCGCCACGGACCCGTACGACATCCGCCCGCTCGGCGACGGCTCCTGGTTCACCACCGGCCCCGACGGCCACCCCGTGCGCCACACCTGCGCCCGACCGGTGTCCGACCGGCGTCCTGACTCGGCCCGCCGCCGGGCCCGTTCACCGGGCCGTACGGGCGGCGCCGCGTTCGTAGATCGCGCCGCCGGGGATGTACCAGCCCGCCTTCTTGCGGACCGCCGGGCTCGGGTCCCGGTCATGGGAGGCCCGCAGGGCGGCCACGGCCCGGGCCTCGGTGCGGGCGAAGCGGCCGACGAGCTCGGCGGCCCTGGCCCGCACGCCCGGGTCGGGATCGTGGGCCAGGTGGCGCAGCGCGGGTTCGAGGACCCGGTCCGCGCCCGGTGCGCACGTGTCGCCCTTGCACCGGTCGCAGGCCAGGGCGTGGAAGGCGGCGGTCCTCACCCGGGCGTCCGGGTCGTCGGCCATGGCGACGAGTTGGTCCATGGACTCGGTGTCGACCAGGTGGTCCAGCAGCCGGCAGCAGCCCTCCCGCACGGCCGCGTTCTCGTGGGACAGGCCCGCCCGCACGGCCCCGAGCACGTCCTGCCCGCGCCGCAGCAGTTCCCGGTGGGCGGCCACCGTGCGCTGGGGGTCGCCCAGGCAGGAGACGAGGGCTTCGTTGTCGGTGCTGACGAATCCGAGCATGCGCCCAGTGTCGGGCCGCAAAACGGTGCCGGGCAAAGGGATTTCACCGCGCCGCCACGGCCGCTGCGGCCGGGCTCCGGCCGGCCGGCCTCGGACACCGTCCGGCCCTCGCCCCTGGGCGGCGTGGACGCCGGCGTGGACACGCGGATCGTCCGGGGCGGCCCGCTCGTCGTCCTCCCACGGCCGGGCGTCCGCCGGCGGAAACGGTTCGCCCGGCCGGCGCGGCCCCGCGGCCGGCTGCCCCGTCAGGTGGCAGGGCGGGCGGCGGACAGGCGCAGCCTGAAGGGCGACCCGTTGGCGGTGGGCGTCCAGCCCTCGGTGCGCGCGGACCGGATGCCCGCGGCGACCTCCCGCGGCATGATCACGTGGGCCGGCACCGCGTCCGGGGTGTGCCGGGTGGGTCGGCCGGTGTCCACGACGAGCGTCGTTGCGGGGTGGGCGGCGTCCTCCACCGCGTAGCCCAGGGTGCTGCCCTCGAAGTCGCAGCACCAGTGCTGCTTGGTGACGCGCCAGCGGTACGCCACGCCGTCGACGACGATGCGGCGCGCGCCCTTCTTGGCCAGTGCCACGGTGCTGCCTCCCGGTGTTCGGCCCGGCGGCCCGGCGGCCCGTCCGTCGGGCCGCTCTGCCGGCCTGCCGGCCTGCCGGCCTGCCGGGAGGAAGTCTCCTGGTGCGGCGCGCGCTTGTCACCGGGTTTCCCGGTGCCGTGGCCCGGGACGCCGTCAGGTCCGGGGTCCGTTCCCTCCGCCCTCCTAGCGCGCGAGGCGCCCGAGGAGGGCGGAGGAGGCGGCGATGCCGAGGAGGGTGGCGAAGGCGAGGACGGCGAAGTCCAGGGGCAGGTGGGAGGGGGTGCCGATGAGCAGGCCGCGCAGCGCGTCGACCTGGTAGCTGAGCGGGTTGGCCTTGCTGACGGCCTGGAGCCAGCCGGGCATCAGGGCGATCGGGTAGAGGGCGTTGGAGGCGAAGAACAGCGGCATGGTGATGGCCTGGCCGATGCCCATCAGGCGGTCGCGGGTGAGCACGATCCCGGCGATGGCCATCGACAGGCAGGAGAAGAACGCCGAGCCGAGCAGGACGGCGACGACGACGCCGAGCAGCCGCAGCGGGTTCCAGGTCATGGCGACGCCGAGGGCGGCGGCGATCAGCACCACCACCGCGGCCTGCAGGACGGCCTTCACCCCGGCGGCGAAGGCCTTGCCGGTGACCAGGGCGGCGCGCGGGGTCGGGGTGACCAGCAGTTTGGTGAGGACTCCGGAGTCCCGCTCCCAGATGATCATGATGCCGTAGAAGATCGCGATGAACATCGCGGACTGGGCGATGATGCCGGGCGCGAGGAAGTCCAGGTACGGGATGCCGCCGGTGGGGATCGCCTTGAGGCGGGTGAAGGTCTGGCCGAAGATCAGCAGCCACAGTGCCGGCTGGACCGCCCGGGTGTACAGCTCGGTGCGGTCGTGGCGCAGCTTCTGCAGTTCGACGGCGCACATCGCGCCGATGCGGGCGGGCACCAGGCGCCAGCCGGTGCGGGCGCGCGGGGGCACCAGCAGCAGGGACAGGTCGGGGCCGGCGGCGTCGGCGGATTCAGCCGACGCGGCCCGCGGTGCGGCGGGTTCGGCGGACATCGCTGAAGTCTCCTTCGGTCGCGTCGGCCAGTTGCCGGCCGGCGAAGTGGCGGAAGACGTCGTCGAGGCTGGGGTCCGGCCGGGCCGGGTCGGCCCGGTGGACCTGCTCCTTGAGCTCGGCGGGGGTGCCGAGCGCGCGGATGCGGCCGCGGTCCATGAGGGCGATGCGGTCGCAGTGGCGGTCGGCCTCGTCCATGTAGTGGGTGGTGACCAGGACGGTCATGCCGGTGGCGGCGCGTACGGCGTCCACGCGTTCCCACACGCCGGTGCGGGCGATCGGGTCCAGGCCGATGGTGGGTTCGTCCAGGACGAGCAGGCGCGGGGCACTGACCAGGGCCTGGGCGAGTTCGAGGCGGCGCACCATGCCGCCGGAGTAGGTGGCGGCCATCCGCTCGGCGGCCTCGGTGAGGTCGACGGCGGCCAGCGCCTGGGCGACGCGGCGGGCGCGTTCGGCGCGCGGGACGTCGAAGACGCGGGCGAACAGGGCGACGTTCTCGCGTCCGGTCAGCCCGGCGTCGGCGGACAGCTGCTGGGGGACGTAGCCGAGCAGGCGGCGCACCTGCATGGGGTGGCGGGTGGCGTCGTGGCCGAAGACGCGGACCATGCCGGCGCCGACGGGCAGCAGGGTGGTGATCGCGCGGATGGTGGTGGTCTTGCCGGCGCCGTTGGGGCCGAGCAGGCCGAACACCTCGCCGGTGCGCACGGTCAGGTCGATCCGGTCGACGGCCCGGGTGGTCTTGCCGTGGCCGTGGCGGAAGACGTACTCCAGGCCCTGGCACACCACCGCGTCCTCGGTGCTCATGGCTCCTCCTCCCCGGAGGCTCCTCCGGGTGCTGCGGGTGCTGCGGGTGCTGCGGGTGCTGCGGGTGCTGCGGGCAGGGTGCGCAGGCCTTCGGCGACCTGCCGCAGAGCGGGCAGGGCGGCGGCCAGGGCCTCGCGCCGGTCGGCGGGCAGGCCGGCGACGACGTCCTCCATCAGCGCGCGGCGGCGCCGGCGCCAGGCCTCGATCCGCTCGACGGCCTCGGGGGTGGCGTGCAGGAGGGCGGCCCGGCGGTCGGCGGGGTCGGTCTCGCGGCGCAGCAGGCCGAGGGCGACGAGCTGGTTGACGAGGGTGGACACCGAGTTGCCGGCCAGGCACAGCTCCTCGGCGGCCTCGGAGACGCGCAGTCCGGGGGTTTCCGTCACCAGGCGCAGCAGTTCGACCTGGGCGCCGCGCAGGCGGGGTTCGTCCATCGTCTGCCGCAGGCGGCGGCGGACCAGTCGCTGGATGCCGACGAGGAGGGTGGAGAACTCGTCCGCCGGCGCGACGTCGAGCGTGTGCGGCTCTGTCGCGGTCATACCCTCATTTTAGCTCTCAGTGAGAGCTATCCGTCGAGAGCGCGGCGCCTCCCTTCGGCAGGCCGCCCCGCGCCCGAACATCCCGCGCGGGGAAGTCGGCCCCGCCGACTTCCCACTCCGCCCCCACCCGGGGTGGTTCGGATGCGGAGCAGTGTCTCAGGTGGCGCGTTGGCCGTGGAGGAGGGCGGGCAGGGAGCGGCCGGCGAGGGCCTCGGCGGCCCGGGCGGCCTGGGAGG
>NZ_JBIVVI010000817.1:0-4229 GCF_044757675.1 Kitasatospora sp. NPDC091257 | reverse complement strand
GGCGTCGAACGCCGACGGTCCTCGGCCCGGCGGCCGGGAGGCGCTCCCGCCACCGCCGCGCGCGGCACGCTCCTCGACGCCGCCCCGCCCGCGCTCCCGGTGGGTGACAGGAGGCTGAGGACGGCTTCCGGCCGGGCCGGGGAGCGCGGCGCCGGCCGGGCATGGCCGCTGCGGCCGTGCGGCGACGCGGGCTTCGTCACCGCGGAGACGGCGGTGGCGCTGCCGGCGCTCGTCCTGCTCGCGGCGATGCTGATCTGGGGAGTGCTCGCGGCGTCCACGCAGATCCGCTGCGTGGACGCCGCCCGGGTCGGTGCCAGGGCGGCCGCACGCGGGGAGACGGACGCCGCCGAACTCGCCCGCGCGGCGGCACCGGCGGGCGCGCAGGTCCGGGTGGCCTTGGCGGCCGACACGGTGCGGGTCGAGGTGGAGGCGCCGTGCGCGGGGCCGGGAAGGCTCGGCGGGTTGCTCGCCGTCCGGCTCAGTGCGGCGGCCGTGGCGGCGCGGGAGGACGTCCTGGTGGCGGTCACGGCGGGAGGTGGTGGTCCATGGCCGTCCTGACCGGGCTGTGGGAGACGGCGGAGCGGGTGGCACGCGCCCGTGCGGCCCGAGCCGTCGCGGCGGGCGGGCGAGGGCCGGACGCCGGCTCCGCGACGGTCTGGCTGCTGGCCCTGGCGATGCTGGGAACGGCGGTGTTCGCCGGGACGATCGCGGTCGGCTCGGTGGTCGCCTCCCGGCACCGGGCCGAGTCGGCGGCCGACCTCGCGGCCCTCGCCGCGGCGGACCGGCTGCTGCTGGACCGGGACGGCGGTTGCGCCCGGGCCGCCGCGATCGCCGCCGCTCAGGGCGCCGGACTGGTGTCCTGTGCGGTCGACCGGTCGGCGGACGCCGTCGAGGTGGTGGCCGAGGTGGACGTCCGCGGGCTCCCGGCCCGACTGCCGGTCGGCCCGGCACGGGCGAGGGCCCGGGCCGGGCCGGTACGGGCCCCGGTCACCGGTCCCGAGGACGTGCCGGACGCCGGGCCGGTCGGGGATCCGAGCGAAGCTCCGAGCGGAGCCCCGAGTGCGGCGGCGGTCTCATGAACGGGCCGGCGCTCCACCGTCCGGTCCCGGGGCCGCCTCCGGCGCGTCTGGCGCCTCCGGACCGGCGCTCGTCTCCGAAGCATCCGAAGCGTCCGGAGCATCCGAAGTGTCCGGAGTCTCCGGGCCGTCGGGCGCCTCCCGTCCGTCCTGCGTCTCCGCGGCTCCGGCGGCCCCGGCCAGCAGGACGTCCAGGAGCCGGACGGCGGCGGCCTTGTCCAGCGGGTCGTTCCCGTTGCCGCACTTGGGCGACTGGACGCAGGACGGGCAGCCGCGCTCGCACTCGCAGGAGGCGATCGCCGTCCGGGTGGCCGTCAGCCACTGGACCGCCCGCCGGAAGCCCCGTTCGGCGAAGCCGGCCCCGCCCGGATGGCCGTCGTAGACGAACACGGTCGGCAGGCCGGTGTCCGGGTGCAGCGGGACGGAGACGCCGCCGATGTCCCACCGGTCGCAGGTGGCGAACAGCGGCAGCAGTCCGATCGAGGCGTGCTCGGCGGCGTGGGCGGCGCCGGGCAACTGGTCGGGCGGGATGTCCGCGTCGAGCAGCTGGTCCTCGGTGACGGTCCACCAGACCGCGCGGGTGCGCAGCGTGCGGGGCGGCAGGTCGAGCTTGGTCTCGCCCATGATCTCCCCGGTGGAGATCCGCTTGCGGAGGTAGCCGACCACCTGGTTGACCACCTCCACCGAGCCGAAGCTGAGCCGGCCCTCGCCCCATTCCACGGTGGTGTCGGTGTCCAGGACGGAGACGGAGGTGACGTCGCGGGCGGCCGTGGTGTACGGCGGGTCGGCCGGTTCGACCAGGGCCACGGAGTTCTCCAGGTCGAACTCCCGGACCAGGTAGGTGCGGCCCTGGTGGAGGTGCACGGCCCCGGTGTGGACGCTGGTGTGGGCGGCCGCGGCGTCCACCGTGCCGAGCAGGCGGCCGGTGTCGGCCTCGACGATCTGAACCGGACGGCCGCCGCTGCCGCGCAGGTCCACCGCGTCGGCCGCGCGTTCGCGACGGGTCCAGTACCAGGAGCCGTCACTGCGCCGGCGCAGCAGGCCGCGCCGTTCCAGGACCGGGAGCAGCGGCGCGGTGGACGGCCCGAACAGTTCCAGGTCGGCATCGGTGAGCGGGAGTTCGGCTGCCGCCGCGCACAGGTGCGGGGCGAGCACGTGCGGGTTGTCGGGGTCGAGCACGGTGGCCTCGACGGGCGCCGCGAACAGCGCCTCCGGGTGGTGCACCAGGTAGGTGTCCAGCGGGTCGTCCCGGGCGATCAGCACGGCCAGCGCGCCCTGGGCCTCCCGGCCGGCCCGGCCCGCCTGCTGCCAGAGCGAGGCCCGGGTGCCGGGGTAGCCGGCCATCAGGACGGCGTCGAGGCCGGAGATGTCGACGCCCAGTTCGAGAGCGGAGGTGGAGGCGAGGCCGAGCAGTCGGCCGGTGTGCAGATCGCGTTCCAGGGCGCGGCGTTCGTCGGCGAGGTAGCCGCCGCGGTAGGCGGCCACCCGTCCGGCGAGCGGGCGGTCGAGCTGGTCCTGGGCCTGGAGCGCCACGAGCTCGGCGGCACGCCGGGAGCGGACGAAGACGACGGTGCGGATCTCCCGCTCGACCAGGTCGGTCAGCAGGTTCGCGGCCTCGGCGGTCGCGGTGCGGCGCACGGGCGCGCCGTGCTCGCCGACGTTCTCGGTGAGCGGCGGCTCCCAGAGGCCGAAGACCATCGGCCCGCGCGGCGAGGCGTCCTCGGTGACGGCGACGGCGGGCAGGCCGGTCAGCCGCCGGGCGGTCGCGGCCGGGTCGGCGGTGGTGGCGGAGGCCAGCAGGAAGGTGGGTGACGAGCCGTAACGGGCGCAGATGCGGCGCAGCCGTCGCAGCACCTGGGCGACGTGCGAGCCGAACACGCCCCGGTAGCTGTGGCATTCGTCGACGACCACGTAACGCAAGGCCTTGAGGAAGGAGGACCAGCGGGCGTGGCCGGGCAGGATGCCCCGGTGGAGCATGTCCGGGTTGGTGAGCACGTAGGAGGCGTACTGGCGGACCCACTCGCGCTCCTCGGTCGGGGTGTCGCCGTCGTACAGGGCGGCGCGGACCCTCGGCGGGGCGAGTTCGGCCGCCCGGCGGCGCTGGTCGGCGGCGAGCGCCTTGGTCGGAGCCAGGTAGAGCGCGGTGGCGCCGCGGCCGTTGCGGGCCTCGGTGCCGTCGAGGAGGTCGGTGAGCACCGGTGCCAGATAGCCCAGCGACTTGCCCGAGGCGGTGCCTGTGGCGATCACCACAGTCTGGCCGCTTTTGGCCAGATTCATCGCTTCTGCCTGGTGCGCCCACGGCTGTTCCACCCCGAGGGCGCGCGCCGCGGCCACGACCTCCGGACGGATCGAGTCCGGCCACGGTGAATAACGTGCAGGTCGGGCGGGAAGGTGCTCCGTATGGGTGAGCCGGTCGGACCGCCCCCGGCCGGTGGCCAGGGTCGTGAGCAGTGCCTCGGGCGGGCTGTGTCGGGGCGGCATGGGGACCCAGTGTGTCACCGGCGTGACGGAGAATCGTCGTAAGCCATCGTGCGGGCATGGCCGCAGGTGGTTGAATGTGGCCGTGACGGCCGTATGGCCGTGGGTCGCAGCGCTGAGGCTTGCCACGCGTTGGCGGGGCGCGCCCGGGCTCGCGACCATGCGGTGGCGGCCGTCCGGCCGAGGATCGCACATGACGTAGCAAGGCAAGGTGCTGGAGGTTCCGTGGACCTGTCCCTGTCGACCCGTTCAGTCGGCGATCGTACGGTCGTCGAGGTTGGCGGCGAGATCGATGTGTACACCGCCCCGAAGCTGCGGGAGCAGCTGGTCGAGCTCGTCAACGACGGCAAGTACCACCTCGTCGTCGACATGGAGGGCGTCGACTTCCTCGACTCGACCGGCCTCGGTGTGCTGGTCGGCGGTCTGAAGCGGGTGCGCGCCCACGAGGGCTCGCTGCGCCTCGTCTGCAACCAGGAGCGCATCCTGAAGATCTTCCGCATCACCGGCCTGACCAAGGTCTTCCCGATCCACACCTCGGTGGACGACGCGGTCAACGCGACCGACTGACGCGGCCGGGCCGGCCCGGGTGGCCGGCCCGCTCGTTTCCTCGCGTCCGGGAGCCCGGGTCCGTGCGGCCCGGTGCGTCCACGGACGCCCCTGGGCCGGTTCCGCCGG
>NZ_JBIVVI010000816.1:0-4229 GCF_044757675.1 Kitasatospora sp. NPDC091257 | reverse complement strand
GTCAGGGCGCCGTCGGCGGCGAAGGCGCGGTCGGTGATCATGAGGGGGATCTCGCGGGGGCCGGCGGGCAGGCCGAGGGCGTCCTCGGCATCGTCGCGCACGATGTGCAGGCCCGCGAGGCCGCGCCAGAGGGCGGGGGCGGTGAAGTCCATGCGGTGGTCGTGGTACCAGAGCAGGGTGGGGCGCTGGTCGTTGGGGAAGGTGTAGTCGCGTGTGCGGCGGCTGGTGACGGCGCGGGGGTCGGCCATGGCGCCGCCCATGCCCGGCATGCCGTCCGCGCCCTGCATGCCGGGCATGACGTGGGGGGTCTCGGGCCAGCCGGCGGGCAGGACGAGGTCGGTGGGGTAGCCGTCGGAGTCGGCGGGGGTGTGCCCACCGTGGAGGTGGACGACGGTGGGCACCGGCAGTTCGTTGCGGTGGGTGACGGTGACGGGCCGGCCGCGGCGGGCCTCGATGGTGGGGCCGGGGAAGGTGCCGCCGTACGTCCACAGCCGGGTGGTGAGGCCGGGCAGGATCTCGGCGTCGGTCTCGCGCTGGACGATCTCGTAGCGGTCGGCTCCGCCGTCGGTGGACAGGGGCTTGGCGGCGGCGGGCAGCGGCAGCGGCACCTGGTAGGGGGGTGGCAGGGCGGCGGCGCTGCGCAGCTGGGCGCCGGTGGTGGCGGGGCGGCGGGCGAGGGTGGCGGCGGTGGCGAGGCCGGTGGTGGTGAGGAGGCCGAACGCGCCGCCGATGCCGAGGATCTGACGGCGGGTCATGCCGAGCGGGCGGCCGGGGCGGGGTTCAGTCACGGTCGTCCTCCCGGCGGGCGGGACGGCGGGCGGGGCGGCGCGCGGGCAGCGGGGTGCGCCACAGGGCGATGGTGAGGACGACGGTGGCGGCGATGGTGGCCACACCCAGGGGCAGGTGCAGCCACAGGGCGCCGTCGAGTCCGGCGAAGTACTGGACGGTCTCGGCCGCGACGACGGCGAGGGTGGCGGCCGCCGGCCAGCGGCGGCGCAGCCGGATCCACACCACGAGGGCGGCGATCAGCTGGAGGTAGCCGAGGGAGGTGACGACGTTGGCGCCGGCGGCGTGCCAGCTGAGGGCGTCGTAGTCGCCGCTGAGGTAGACGCCGGCGAAGACGGGCTGGCCGAAGACGGCGGCGGTGTGGGCGGCGGCCAGGGCGCGCAGGGTCCGTCCGGCGGGCCCGGTCCGCTCCCCCGCGGCGGACCGGGCCTTCGGCTCCGGTGGGGTCATGTCGGCGGCGATGGCCATGGGCGTCCTTCCTCGAACCGTTGCCGGGCCGCGCTGTGTGCCGGTGCGCGGCCCCGCCCATGACGCTATGACCGTCCGGTTATCCTGTCTAAGATCAATATTGCTATGGCGTTATGACGCCTCGGGCATGGGGGCGTCGGTGGACCTGAACACGCTCGCGCAGTTCCTGGCGGTGGCGCGGCTGGAGCACCTGAGCCGGGCCGCCGAGGAACTGCGCGTCGCCCAGCCGTCGTTGAGCCGCTCCATCGCCCGGCTGGAGGCCGAGCTGGGCACCCCGCTGTTCGAGCGGGGCGGGCGGCTGCGGCTGAACGCGGCCGGGCACCTGTTCCGCGGCTACGCGGAGCGTTCGCTCGGTGAACTGGAGGCGGGCCGACGGGCGGTGGCGGAGGCCGCCGGACAGGGGCTGGGCACGGTGCGCCTGGCCTCGGAGACGTTCCTGGCCTTCAGCGGACCGCTGGCGGCGTTCAAGCGCGGCCACCCGGGGGTGGAGATCGAGCTGCACCAGCTGTCCGCGCAGGAGGCGGCGCGGCGGCTGCGGGCCCAGGACGTCGACCTCGCCGTCTTCTCCCAGCCCGTCGCCGCCGAGGGCCTGGAGTCGGTGCCGCTGCTGGACGAGGAGGTGGGGCTGGCCGTCCCGGTGGGCGACCCGCTGGCCGGCCGCACCTCGGTGGGCGTCGAGGAGCTCGCCGAACGCCCGTTCATCGCCGCCCGCCCCGGCCACTGGCAACGCCGCCTGCTGGACCGGCTGTTCGCCGCCCGCGGGCTGGTGCCGCGGATCGTCTGCGAGAGCGACGAGGCCGGCGCCATCGCCGAACTGATCAGCGCGGGCCTGGGCATCGGCCTGGTGCCCGCCGTCGCCCGGCGCACCGCCACCCGCCTGCCGCTGGTGTGGGTCGGCGTCGACAGCCCCGACTGCCGGCGCTCCCTGACCCTGTTCTGGGACGCGCGGGCCCGCCTGCCCGCCGGCGCCCGGCTGCTGCGCGAGGCGATCGCGGGCTGGGACTGGGCGGGCGGCGGTCGGACAGCGGGCGGCGGGCGGCAGGCGGACGGCGGCTTCTGACAGCCGGCCCCCGGTTCGGCGCCGCTACAGCTTCGCGGCCGAGAAGGTGTCGCACTGGGCGGGGTCGCCGCTGCGGTAGCCGGTGGTGAACCAGGCCTTGCGCTGCTCGGCGGAACCGTGCGTCCAGGCCTCCGGGTTGATCCGCCCGGTGGCCTGCTGCTGGATCCGGTCGTCGCCGACCGCCGCCGCCGCGTCCAGGCCCTGGGCGATGTCCTGGTCGGTGAGCGAGGCGATCAGCGGACGGCCGGTGGAGGGCTGCGGGGTGGTCGTCGCGTGGTGCGCCCACACCCCGGCGTAGCAGTCGGCCTGCAGCTCCAGGCGCACCGAGCCGCTGGTGGCACCCTGGCGGTCGTTGCCGACCTTCTGCATGGCGCCGGTGAGGTTCTGGATGTGGTGGCCGTACTCGTGGGCGACGACGTAGGACTCGGCGAACGGGCCGCCCTTGGCGCCGAAGCGGGCGGACAGCTCGTTGAAGAAGCCCAGGTCGACGTAGGCCTTCTTGTCGCCGGGGCAGTAGAACGGGCCCACCGCCGAGGTCGCCGCCCCGCAGGCGGTGGAGACCTGGCCGGTGAACAGCACCGTCTCGGCGTTCTTGTACGGGACCTTGGCGGCGCGCGGCAGCTCGGTGCGCCAGAACTCCTGGAGGCTGTTGGTGACCGCCACGATCCGGCAGTCCTGGCGCTTGTTGGCGTCCGCCCCGGTCTTGCAGGCCTGCTGCGCCTCGCCGGCGGTGCGCACGCCGGAGGAGTTGGAGGAGGAGCCGGAGCCGGAGGACAGGCCCAGCAGCTGCGGGTCGACCCCGAGGACGACGGCGAACAGCACCGCGATCAGGCCCACGGCCCCGCCCCCGATGGCGATCTTCCCGCCCGGGATGCCGCGCCGGTCGTCCACCTGCGAGGTGTCGAGGTCGCCCTGGTCGTCGAACTGCATGTGCCCCTGCCTGCCCGCTTCTGTCGTGTTCCGCCCTACTGGTGACGGTCTGTACCGTCGACGGCCCGGCCCAGCCTACGGGCCCCGCCCCGGATCGCGCCGCAGCGGGTCCCGGCTGCCCCTGCCCCGGATCGCGCCGCGGCCGGTCCCGGCGGCCCCGCCCCGGCGGCCCGGGCGCGGTCAGGCGGGCGCGGTCAGGCGGGCGCCGGAGCGCCGACGACGCGCAGCAGCTCCAGACGGGAGGCCGACTCGCCGCCCGGCGCGGCGGTGTGCACCAGCAGCAGCTGGTCCTCGCCGCCGGCGGCCAGCACCTCGCACTCCAGCTCCAGCGGCCCCACCACCGGGTGCAGCACCCGCTTGCGGCCGCTGCGCCTCCGGGCGACCTCGTGGCGCTCCCAGCAGGAGGTGAACTCCTCACCACTGGCGAGGAGTTGCTCCAGCAGTTCGGCGGCGCGCCGGTCCCCGGGGCGGGCGGTGCGGGCGGCGCGCAGGGAGGCGACGTGGGCGCGGGCGAGGTCCTCGTGGTCCTCGGGCGGGAACAGCGCCCGGACGCCCGGTTCGGTGAACCAGCGCAGCAGCAGATTGCGCCGCTCGGGCGCCAGGACGGTGACGTCGCCGAAGACGGCGGTGGCCATCGGGTTCTGCGCGAGGACGTCGCCGAGGTCGGAGACGACCTGGGCGGGCGTGTCGTGCAGCCGGTCCAGGATCAGCAGCAGCCCCGGCCGCACGTGCCCGAGCGGCCCGTGCCGGCGCGGCGGCTCGTGCCCGGCGAGGCGGAACAGGTGGTCGCGCTCGTCCTCGCTCAGCCGCAGCGCCCGCGCCAGCGCCGCGAGCAGCTGCGGCGAGGGCTGCGGGCCGCGCCGCTGCTCCAGGCGCGCGTAGTAGTCCACCGACAGCCCCGCCACCTGCGCCACCTCCTCCCGGCGCAGCCCCGGTGTGCGCCGCCGGACCCCGGGCGGCAGCCCCAGGTCGGCGGGGGCGAGCC
>NZ_JBIVVI010000815.1:0-4235 GCF_044757675.1 Kitasatospora sp. NPDC091257 | reverse complement strand
GTGGGCGTGGGGGTGGGAGTCGGCGTGTGGCACGGCTCGATGGTCTTGGTCTCGTTGATGTTCCAGCCCTTCTCGTTCGGGTTCTCCGTGGTGGTGACCACCAGGTTCGCCTTGATCGGGGCGTTGTGATCCTTCACCGGGAAGGTGCCGTGGTACTCCTTCGGGAAGGTCTTGCCATCCAGGACCTTCTCGCCGTCGATGGTGAGGCTGACGGTGTTCTTCACGGTCTCGTTGCCGCTGTAGTTGATCAGATCGATCACGATCTTGTCGCAGGTCACCGTCCAACTCGGCACGTGCGCCGAGGCATTGGTGGCCAGCGCCAGGGGCAGGAGAAAACCGGCCGCAGCCGTTCCGGCAAGCGCCGTCGCACCGATCGCGAAGTGCCGCTGCTGTCGTGCCATTACTTTGTTCCCCTCCGAACGGTCTTGTGCAGCAGGCGTGTTGAGTGGTTCGCGGTGGCCCGCTACGACTGTCCGGGGGACTCTACCGGCACTCCCGCACCCCGCCACACCCCGCCGTACGACCGGATATCGACTGTCCGTCCGTCTTCCGATGTGCATGACCAGCCCATCACAGCCGTCACCTCGCGGAACGCGGATTCGACAAACCTGAATGGACTTCGTCACCTTCAAGACAGAACGGAGCCCTCGGTGATCGGGTTCAATCACCGAGGGCTCCGATTCGGTCAGCCGACGAACAGCGGGCCATTCCGGCCTTTCCGTCGATTCCGCCCCTCCGCGGCCGGGGGCCGCCGCCGGGGCGGGCTCGACCGGCTCAGGCCTTCCTGGCCGCCTTGCGCCGGGCGGCCACCACGATCGCACCGCCGGCCGCGAGCACGACCGCACCGCCGATCGCCAGCGGCAGCACCGGGCCGGAGCCGGTGTGCGCCAGGTTGCCGCCCGCGTCCGGCTGGGCGGACGGGCTGCCCGAGACCGACGGGACGGTGGTCGCGCCACCGGCCGACGCGCTGGGCGAACCGCCGGCGCCGGGCGTGCCGGTCGCCGGGGCGGACGGGCTGCCCGAGGGGCTCGCCGAAGCGCTCGGGGAGGTCGAGGCGCTCGGCGTGGCCGACGGCGAGCCGCTCGGCACCGTCGGCGTGCCGGACGGCGTCGGCACGGTGCCCGGCAGGCAGCCGGTGAAGGGGTAGTGGTGCGTCTCCGCACCGCCCTTGCCGGTCAGCGAGGCGGCGATCACCGAGCCGTTGACCGGACCGCCGCTGCCGAGGTCGAAGGCGGCGTTCGGCGCGAGCACGGTCCCGGCCCAGGCGGCCTGGCTGTTCTTGACCACCTTGGTGGCGGTCGGGAAGTTCCAGAGCAGCTTGGAGCGGATCGCCCCGCCCGCGGCACTCTGCAGCTTGTCGTCCAGCACGAAGGCCTTCCGGCCCTCGTCCCACAGATGGAAGCCGGTGGTCCCGGCCGCCGCCATGTCGTACGAGCCGCCGGTCACGTTGACCACCGTCACCGAGCCGGCCGGCACCTTGAGGAAGACGTCCTTGGCGCCCTGCAGCCGGGCCGCGTCGACGGTGAAGCTGTTGTACTTCGCGTCCCCGCCGGTGAACGTCAGCTTGGCGCCCTCGGCCTGGACGGTGGCGCCGGCGGTCTGCGGCACGGCGGCCAGCGAGGTCGCGGCGGCGCGCAGCTTGGCGAACTCGGCCTTGAAGTCGATCGGCGAGGAGCCCTGGGCGACGGCCCCCTGGTGGGCCTGGACGGTGGCGCCGTCGGCCTTGGAGCCGAAGACGCCGTTGCCCTTCATCACCTGGGTGTTGTGGCCGGTGATCCGGCCCGCCACGACCAGGGCGTTCTTGCCGGGCAGGGCGTCGACCTGGGCCGCGGTGAGCTCCTGGCCGACCGAGAAGCCGCCGGTGAAGTCGGCGTTGCCGCCGACCGCGACCGCGCCCTCGGCGTCGGGGGTGTGGGTGTCGTCGCCCTCGATGAATTCGCCGTAGAGGTTGGCGACCCCGAGACCGCGGCACTCCTGGTCGGCGCCGACGGCCTGGGCGGCCGGCGCGATCAGGCCGGCCAGTGCGAGAGAGCCACCGACGGCGAGCGCGGCGGCGGAAGTGGATATGCGCATGTGCAGGTCTCCGCTTACGTGCGGGAGGAGGTGGGAGAGAGGTCCGAAAAAAGGTATGGACCAGAGGCGCACTCTCTCCACCCGAACCACAATTGGTCAAGACCAATGCGCATCTTGAGGGATTCACCCCCTTTGTCCGCGTGTCCCCTCCCGGCGTGTCGCCGGCCCCGGACTCCGCCGCCCGCGGCCGCGCGCAGCCGTGCCCCGCCCCAAGATCGCCTGTAAGGCCGCCTACGATTGACCCCGTGCCTAACCCCTTCTCCCTGCTCGCCGAGCGCTGGCAGCCATCCGCCGAGATGGTCCGCCGCGCCACGTTCGCCGCGCTGGTGATGAGCGTGGTGATCGTCGTCACCGGCGGCGCCGTCCGGCTCACCGCCTCCGGCCTCGGCTGTACGACCTGGCCCCGATGCACCGACGAGAGCCTGACGCCCACCGCCGAGATGGGCTTCCACGGCGTCGTCGAGTTCACCAACCGGATGCTCACCTACGTGCTGAGCGCCGCCGTCGGCTGGGCCATCCTGGCCGCCCGCTGCCACCGGCCCTGGCGGCACAGCATGACCCGGCTCGGCTGGGCGCAGTTCTGGCTGGTGATGAGCAACGCCGTACTCGGCGGCATCACCGTGCTGACCGGCCTCAACCCGTACACCGTGGCGCTGCACATGATCGCCGCGATGGCCCTGGTCTGGGTCGCGCTGCTGATGTGGGAGCGGTCCAAGGAGGGCGACGGCCCGCCCCGCCTCTCGGTGGCCCGGCCGATCCACCAGCTCTCGTACGTCCTGGTCACCGTGATCGGCCTGCTCGTCGCGGCCGGCACCCTGGTGACCGGCGCCGGGCACCACCCCGGCACGCCCAAGGACAACAAGATCGTCCCGCGCATCCCGATCGACTACGACCGCCTCGCCCAGTTCCACGCCGACTTCGCGTTCGTCTCGGTCGGCCTGGCCATCGCGGTGATCTTCGTCTTCGCCGCCGTCAAGGCTCCGCAGCCCGCCCGCGCCCGGGCCAAGGAGCTGCTCGCCGTCCTGCTGCTGCAGGGCGTGCTCGGCTTCGTCCAGTACTTCACGGACGCGCCCGAGCTCATGGTCGGCCTGCACATGCTGCTCGCCGCCCTCACCTGGATCGCCGCGCTGCGCGTCCCGCTCGCCCTGCGCACCCGCGCGGACGCGGCGACCGCCGATCAGCTGCCCGCCCAGGCCCCGCAGACCGCCTCGGTCTGACCCCCGGCAGCACCGACGGCCCGGCCCCTCCGCACGGAGGAGCCGGGCCGTCGCCGTGTCCGGGCCGGGTTCAGCCGCCGAGCTGGATGCCGGCCATCCGCTTCCACTCGTACGCGCCGGTCTTCACCTTGAGGCCCAGCTCGCCCTCGAAGTCCTCGTGCAGGGTCAGCCCGGCCAGCTCCGCGGCCCGGCGGCCGACGGCGTAGCTGGGGGCCACCTGGTCGCCCCAGGCGCCGTCCGCGCCCACCACGACGATCCGGGTGGCCACGGAGCCGACGTACTCGACGACCGCGTCGGCGCTGCCCCCGTGCTGCCGGGCGAAGCTGGTCAGGTGCTTGGCGATGCGCTTGGCACGGCGCTCGGTACGGGCGTCCGGCGCGGTGGCGGTCTCAACGCTGCTCATGCCCGCATGCTACCCACCGGTAGCGCCGCTGGCGACGGGAGCACCCTGTGCACCGGGCCACATACTGGAGGAGTGACCTTCTCCGGCTGGCCGGCCGAGGCGCTCGACTTCTACGAGCACCTGGAAGCCGACAACTCCAAGACCTTCTGGCAGGCCCACAAGGCGCGGTACGAGGACGCCGTACGGACCCCGATGGAGCAGCTGCTCGCCGACCTGGAGCCCGAGTTCGGGCCGGGGAAGGTGTTCCGCCCCAACCGCGACATCCGGTTCAGCGCCGACAAGTCCCCGTACAAGACCCACATCGGCGCCCATCTGGAGGGCGGCGGCTACATCCAGCTCTCCGCCGACGGCCTGGCCTGCGGCAACGGCCTGTACCGGCTCGCCCCGGACCAGCTGGAGCGCTACCGGGCCGCCGTCGCCGAGGACCTCGGCGGCGCCGAGCTGGAACGGGTGATCGCCTCGGTGGAGCGGGCCGGCCCGCGGGTGGTCGGCCGGGACTCCCTCAAGTCGGCCCCGCGGGGCTACCCCAAGGACCAGAACGG
>NZ_JBIVVI010000814.1:0-4236 GCF_044757675.1 Kitasatospora sp. NPDC091257 | reverse complement strand
AAACCCCCACACCAAACACTCTCCCCCCCCCCCCCCCTCTCCCGTGCTGCCCCCCCGCGCCGGGCTAGGGGGGGGGGGGCCCCCCCGGGACACCGGGGCGGCACCGCCAGCCTAGTTGGCGCACGACGGGAGGACCGGCGGCCGGCCACCGGCCACCGGCCACGGGCCACGGGCCACCGACGGGTCAGCGCCCGGCCAGGGCGTTCAGCCGCGCGCGGTCCAGACCGGTCAGCGCGGTGACCTCGGCGAGGTCGACGGCGCCGCAGTCCAGGCCGCGCAGCAGGTAGCCGCTCAGCGCCCGGGCGGTGGCCGGCTCGTCCATCACGTCACCGCCCG
Organism: Kitasatospora sp. NPDC091257; assembly: GCF_044757675.1. NCBI lineage: Bacteria > Bacillati > Actinomycetota > Actinomycetes > Kitasatosporales > Streptomycetaceae > Kitasatospora > Kitasatospora sp. NPDC091257. The sequence continues at coordinate 3,900 of NZ_JBIVVI010000814.1, read as the reverse complement.
CCTTCGCGACGTACGCGGCCAGTCGGGCGGCGGCGGCCGCCAGGCCCTCGCGGTAGAAGGAGTAGACCGCGACGTAGCGGGTGGGCAGGTGCGCCGGGTGCATGTCCCAGCCCTGGTAGTACGCGCGGGCCAGCGAGCGGCGGACCAGGCCGTGGTGGAGCTTCCAGGCGGCGTGCACCTGCTCGGTGGAACCGGTCGGGACGACGTTGGTCGAGCCGTCGGAGAGCCGGACCCCGGTGCCCGCGGCCGCCACCTGCATGACCGCCTTGGCGTGGTCGGCGACCGGGTGGTCCATGCTCTGGTGGGCCGCGCTGACGCCGCAGGCCGCGCTGTAGTCGAAGGTCCCGTAGTGCAGGCCGGTGGCGCGCCCCTCGGCGGCCTCGATCATCCGGGCGACGGTGGCCCGGCCGTCCGGGCCGAGGATCGCCTGGGTGGTCTCGATCTGGATCTCGAAGCCGATCCGGCCGGCGGGCAGCCCGGCCCGGCGCTCGAAGTCCTCCAGCAGCCGGACCAGCGCGGTGACCTGCTCGGCGTAGGTCACCTTCGGCAGGGTCAGGACCAGGCCCTCCGGCAGCCCTCCGCGGGCCAGCAGGGTGGCCAGGAACAGCTCCAGGGTGCGGATGCCGCGGGCCCGGACGGCGGCCTCCATGCACTTGATCCGGATGCCGAGGTACGGCGGGGCGCCGCCCCCGGCCACCGTGGCGGCGACCAGCCCGGCGGTGCGGACGGCGGCCGCGTCCTCCTCGGCGTCGGGGCGGGGCCCGTAGCCGTCCTCGAAGTCGATCCGCAGGTCCTCGATCGGCTCGCGCTCCAGCTTGGCGCGGACCCGGGCGTGCACGTCGGCGAGCAGTTCGTCGTCCGCGACGCCGAGGGCGCGGGCCAGTTCGGCGGGGGTGGCGGCGTGCCGGTCGAAGGCGTCCAGGGCCCGGCGGCCCCACTCCCGCACGGTGTCGGCACCGAAGGCGTCGGCCGGGACGTAGACGGTGTGCACCGGCTGCCTGGTCCCGGGTTCGCCCGGGTAACGGCGTGCCAGATCGGCGTCGACGGGGGCGAGCAGCGCCTCCACGGCGGCGCGGGCCGCGGTGGAGAAGGAGGCCGCGTCCGTCGGCCCGTTTCCGTCGACCCCGACCCGTGTCATCCGCACTCCTCCATGCCGAACCAGCGCTTCAACAATTTGTTGAGGCGAAGGTAGCTCCGGCGGGTACGGGCGTCAATGGCCGACCCGGCACCGGACGGTGGCGGCCGCGGTCAGTCCCTCCCGGCGGCGGCGTAGCGCTCGTTCAGCTCCGGGTACAGGTCGGCGACCTCCTTGGGGTGGACCGAACCGTCCGGACCCTTGCCGGTGACGCCGAACTCCCTGGTCAGCCAGTCGGCGAGGCGCTGGGGGTCGGGCTGGTGGCCGTAGCTGTCCATGTACGAGACGAGCGCCTCGTAGGCGAGGTCCGGGTCGAGGCGCGCGGGCACCGGAGCAACCGCGCGCTGCTCGGCGTGGACCGGCTGCTCGGCGTGGACGCGCTCCTCGGCCGGGACCTGCTGCTCGTGCTCGGCGGGCTGCTCAAGCTGCTCGGACTGCTCGGGCTGCCGCTGCGAGCCGGCCGCGTGCTGGGCCTGCGGAACGGGCTCGGAGGTGGAGGCGGTGGCGGCGGGGGCGGGGGCGGCGAGGGCGGTGGGCTCCTCGGCGACCGGGCGCGGGGGCTTGAACCAGGGCGAGGCCTGGCCGGGCACCCGCCCGCCCGGGGCGGCGTCGGCCGGGTGGCCGGTGGTGCGGACCGGGCGCTCGGTCCAGACGTTCAGCTCCTCGCCGCGCGGCTGCGGGACGGCGTCCGCCACCTCGTCCGGCTCCTGGGCGGCCCGCAACCGGACGGCGGCCAGCTTCGCGAGCATCGGCGCGGCGACCTCGGCGGACAACGGCGCGACGGCCGCGGGTGCCTGTGTCTGTGCCGCAGCCTGTTCGGGCTGGGCCTGTGCCTGTGCCTGTGCCTGTGCCGCAGCCTGTTCGGGCTGGGCCTGCTGAACCTGCTGGACCTGCGGAGCGGCCTGCTGGGCGGCCTGCGGCTCCTGCTGCGAGTGTTGCGGGTGTTGGGGCTGCTGCGGCTGCTGGGCCTGGGCCTCGGCGACCGGGGCGATGGCGGCGGTGGCGCGGTTCTCCTGGCCGGGTATCCCCTGCGCCTCCTGCTCCGGCAGCGCCTCCGGGGCCTCGCGCACACGGCCCTCGTCGTCCAGCCGGTCGAGCAGCGCCGGGTCCAGCGGCACGCCGAACTTGGCGAGCTTGAGCGGCAGCAGCGCCTGGATCGGCGCCGAGCGGCGCCAGCCGCGGCCGTACCGGAAACGCAGCTGCGCCCGGTAGACCAGGCGGTTCTGTTCCAGTCGGATGACCTCGTCGTAGGAGCGGAGCTCCCAGAGCTTCATCCGCCGCCAGAGCCGGAAGGTCGGCACCGGCGAGAGGAGCCAGCGCATCACCCGGACCGACTCCATGTGGCGGTCCGCCGTGATCGCCGCTATTCGGCCGACCGCGTGCCGCGAGGCCTCGACCACGACGACGAAGAGCACCGGAATGACCGCGTGCATCCCCATGCCGAGCGGGTCGCCCCAGGACGCGGCCGCGTTGAAGGCGATGGTGGCGACGGTCAGCAGCCACGCGGTCTGCCGCAGCATCGGGAAGGGTATCCGCAGCCAGGTCAGCACCAGGTCGAGCGCGAGGAGCACGACGATGCCGGCGTCCACGCCGATCGGGAAGGCGTAGGAGAAGGCGCCGAAGCCCTTCTCCTCGGCCAGCTCGCGCACCGCGTTGTACGAGCCCGCGAAGCCGATGCCCGAAATGAGGCAGGCACCGGCCGCGACCAGGCCGAGCAGGCCACGATGGGCCTTGGTGAGCGTTGGGCGTGCCATTACGTCTATCAACCCCTGGATGTCGGCCGCTGGCGTACAGTGCCTCGGCTGCCGGGTCCCGTTGGTCGGGCCGCCGGACTGCTGAGCAGCCTCCGGGCTCGGCCCACCGGAGTTTACTCGTACGCGTGTTTAAGCGTTCCCACAGCCTGGGGTGTCACAGTGCGGCGGCCGAACGGCGGCCCCGGCACCGTGCGGATCGGCGCCGGGGGCCGGCCGGACCGTCAGCGGGTCTGCCTCGCCGTGCCGTTGAGGTAGGCCAGTACGGCCAGCACCCGGCGGTTGGCATCCTCGTCCGGGGCGAGGTCGAGCTTGCTGAAGATGTTGGCGATGTGCTTGGCCACCGCACCGTCGCTCACCGACAGCCGGGCGGCGATCGCCGAGTTGGAACAGCCCTCGGCCATCAGTTCCAGCACCTCGCGCTCCCGCGGGGACAGCCGCAGCAACGGACCGGGCCTGCGCGCGGTGGTCTCCATCAGCTTGGCGATCACGTCCGGGTCCATCGCCGTGCCGCCGGCCGCCACCCGGCGGACCGCGTCGATGAACTGCCCGGCGTTGAAGACCCGGTCCTTCAGCAGATAGCCGATCCCCCCGGTGCCGTCGGCCAGCAACTCCCGCGCGTAGAGCTGCTGGACGTGCTGCGACAGCACCAGCACCGGCAGGCCCTGGATCTCCCGCCGTGCCTTGAGCGCGGCCTGCAGGCCCTCGTCGGTGAGCGTCGGGGGCAGCCGGACGTCGACCACGGCCACGTCCGGCCGGTGGGTCAGAAGCGCCTCCAGCAGCTCGGGGCCGGTCTCCACCGCCGCGGCGATGGTGAAGCCGTGCGCTTCCAGCAGCCGGATCAGGCCTTCGCGAAGGAGGTAGAGGTCCTCGGCGAGGACAACTCGCACGGCAACTCCAAGGTGATGGTGGTGGGTCCGCCCGACGTGCTGTCGATGGAGAGGACACCGTCGAAGGTACCCAATCGCTTCTCGATACCACGCAGTCCGGTCCCCCGCGAAGGGTCCGCCACCC
>NZ_JBIVVI010000813.1:0-4237 GCF_044757675.1 Kitasatospora sp. NPDC091257 | reverse complement strand
GCGGGCACTCCCTGCTCGCCACCCGGCTGGTCTCGCGGGTCCGGGCGACCCTCGGGGTCGAGCTGGAGCTGCGCGCCCTGTTCCGGCGGCCGACGCCCGCCGGGCTGGCGGCCGGGCTGCACGACGCCGGTACCGCGCGGCAGGCCCTGGTTCCCCGGCCCCGCCGCGAACCGATGCCGCTGTCCTTCGCCCAGCGCCGGCTCTGGTTCCTCCAGCAGTTCGGGGCACCGAGCGCCACCTACCACATGCCGCTGGCCCTGCGGCTGAGCGGCGACCTCGACCGGGACGCGCTGAGCGCCGCGCTCACCGACGTGCTGGCCCGGCACGAGACCCTGCGGACGGTCTTCCCGCACACCGCGGGCATTCCGCACCAGCGGGTGCTGGACCCCGCCGAGGTGCCCGTCCCGCTGGCCGTGCGCGCGGCCGCCGAGGCGGAGGTGCCCGCCCTGCTGCGCGACGCGGCGGTGCGCGGCTTCGACCTGACCTCGGACGTGCCGCTGCGGGCGGAGCTGTTCGCGGTCGCGCCGGACGAGCACGTGCTGCTGCTGGTGATGCACCACATCGCCGGGGACGGCTGGTCCATGGGCCCGCTGGCCCGCGACCTGGCCACGGCCTACGCCACCCGGCGGGGCGGCGGGGCGCCGACCTGGCCGCCGCTGCCGGTGACGTACGGCGACTACACCCTGTGGCAGCACGAGATCCTGGGCGACGAGCAGGACGCCGACAGCGTGTTCGGCCGCCAGGTCGCCTACTGGACACAGGCGCTGGCCGGGCTGCCCGAGCAGCTGCGGCTGCCCGTCGACCGGCCGCGCCCGGCCACCATGTCGTACGGCGGCGACCTGCTGGAACTCCGGATCGACGCCGAACTGCACACGGCGCTGGTGAAGTTGGCGCGACGCTCGGGTGCGACCCTGTTCATGGTGCTGCAGGCGGCGCTGGCGGCGCTGTACACGGGGCTGGGCGCGGGGACGGACATCGCGATCGGGAGCCCGGTCGCGGGGCGCACCGACGAGGCGCTGGACGAGCTGGTCGGGTTCTTCATCAACACGCTGGTGCTGCGGACGGACACGAGTGGCGATCCGAGCTTCGCCGAACTGCTCGGGCGGGTGCGGGAGACGGCGCTGTCGGCGTACGCCCACCAGGACGTGCCCTTCGAGCACCTGGTGGAGGCGCTCAACCCGTCCCGGTCGCTGTCCCACCACCCGCTGTTCCAGACCGGGCTGGTCGTGCAGAACGCGCCGGGCGGCGACTTCGACCTCCCCGGCCTGCGGGTCTCCGGGATGGCCGTGACCACGGGCACCGCGCGGCTCGACCTGACCTTCGGGTTCGCGGAGGAGTACGGGCCGGACGGTGCGCCGGCCGGGCTCAGCGGTGCGGTCGAGTACAGCACCGACCTGTTCGACCGTGCGACGGTCGAGACGTTGGTCGCCCGCTGGACCAGGCTGCTGGCCGCGGTCGCCGCGGCCCCGGAACGGCGGATCGGCGGGATCGACCTGCTGTCCGTCGAGGAGCGCGCCGAGCTGCTGCCCGTCGTCGAGGACGGGGCGGCCGGGGTGAGCCTGCCGGAGCTGTTCGCGGCGCGGGTGGCGGCGACGCCGGATGCGGTCGCGCTGGTCTGCGGCGGCACCGAGCTGACGTACCGGGAGCTGGACGTCCGGGCGAACCGGTTCGCGCATGCGCTGATCGCCCGGGGTGTGGGGCCGGAGCAGGTGGTGGCGGTGGCGTTGCCGCGCTCGGTGGAAGCCGTGGTGGCCGTTCTGGGTGTGTCGAAGGCCGGGGCGGCGTATCTGCCGGTGGATCCGGCGTACCCGCAGGCGCGGATCGACTTCATGCTGGCGGACGCCCGGCCGGCTCTGGTGGTCGACGACCCGGCGATGGTGACCGGCGGAGACCGGCCGGACACTGATCCACTGGTTGCGCCCGACGTCCGGCACCCGGCCTACGTGATCTACACCTCGGGCTCGACCGGCCGCCCCAAGGGCGTCGTGGTCAGCCACTCCGGCGTGTCGGGCCTGGTGGCCGCGCAGGTCGAGCGGCTCGGCGTGGTGCCCGGCAGCCGGGTGCTCCAGTTCGCCTCGCCGAGCTTCGACGCGTCGTTCTGGGACCTGTGCAGTGCCCTGCTCAGCGGTGCCGCCCTCGTCCTGGCCCCGGCGGACGCCCCGCTGGAGGCGCTGACGGACCACCGGCTCGGCGTCACCCATGTGACCTTGCCGCCCTCGGCCCTGGCGGTGGTGGACAGTGCCGACGTCACCGCCACCACCCTGGTGGTGGCGGGGGAGGCGTGCCCGCCGGAGCTGGTGGCACGCTGGGCGCCCGGCCGGCGGATGGTCAACGCGTACGGCCCGACCGAGACCACGGTGTGCGCGACCATGAGCGACCCGCTGTCCCCGGGAGCGGGCGGTGTGCCGCCGATCGGCCGTGCGGTCGCCGGCTTCCGGGTCTACGTGCTGGACGAGCGGCTGCGCATCGTGCCGCCGGGGGTGGCGGGAGAGCTCTACGTCACCGGCCCCGGCCTGGCCCGCGGGTACCTCGACCGGCCGGGACTCACCGCCGAGCGCTTCCTCGCCTGCCCGTTCGGCCCGGTCGGTGCGCGGATGTACCGCACCGGAGACCTGGTGCGCCGGCGCGCCGACGGGGAGCTGGAGTACGTCGGCCGCGCCGACGACCAGGTGAAGGTCCGTGGCTTCCGGATCGAACTCGGCGAGATCGAGGCGGCCCTGGCGGGGCACTCCGCCGTCGCGCAGTCCGCGGTCCTGGCCCAGGACGACCGGCTCGTCGGCTACGTCACGGCTCGTCCGGACACGACCGTCCGTCCGGCGGAGTTGGCGGCGTACCTGCGCGAGCGCCTGCCGGACTACCTGGTGCCGTCGGCGTTCGTGCTGCTGGAGGCGCTGCCGCTGACGCCGAACGGGAAGCTGGACCGGGCCGCGCTGCCCGCGCCCGAGGCCGTGACCACGGCTGTGGGACGGGCACCGCGCACCCCGCAGGAGCAGATCCTGTGCGAGCTGTTCGCCGAGGCGCTGGGTCGCCCGCAGGTCGGGATCGACGACGACTTCTTCGACCTCGGCGGGCACTCGCTGCTCGCCACCCGGCTGGCCGCCAGGGTGCGCTCGGTGCTCGGCGTGGAGCTGGGGCTGCGCGCGCTGTTCCAGGCGCCCACGGTGGCGGGTCTGGCCGTGTCGTTGACGGAGGCCGGCAACGCCCGCCCGGCGCTGACCGCGCGGGAGCGGCCGGAGGCCGTACCGCTGTCCTTCGCCCAGCGCCGGCTCTGGTTCCTGCACCGCATGGACGGTGCGGCCGCGACCTACCACATCCCGCTGGCGCTCCAGCTGACCGGGACGCTCGACCGGGCGGCGCTGGACGAGGCGCTGGCTGACGTGGTGGCCCGGCACGAGAGCCTGCGGACGGTGTTCCCGGAGGTGGGCGGCGTCCCGTGCCAGCGGGTCCTGGACCCGGCCGAGGCCCGGCCCCGGGCCGGGTCGACCGAGGTATCGCAGGCCGAACTGCACCACCGGCTCGCCGAGTTCGCCCGGCGGCCCTTCGACCTGGCGGCGGAGCCGCCGCTGCGGGCGGAGCTGTTCGCGGTGGCGCCGGACGAGCACGTGCTGCTGCTGGTGATGCACCACATCGCCGGTGACGGCTGGTCGACCGGCCCGCTGGCCCGCGACCTGGCCGAGGCGTACGCCGCCCGGAGCGAGGGCCGTGCGCCGAGTCGGTCGAACCTGCCGGTGCAGTACGCCGACTACACGCTCTGGCAGCGCGACCTGCTCGGCGACGCCGCCGACCCGCAGAGCCGGTTCGCCGAGCAGCTCGACTACTGGAAGCGCCAGCTGTCCGACCTGCCGGAGCTGCTCCGGCTGCCCGCCGACCGGCCGCGGCCGGCCGTCGCGGGCCGGCACGGGGACCACGTCGGCCTGGAGCTGAGCCCCGAACTGCACGCCGCTCTGACCGAGCTGGCGCGGAACACCGGCACCAGTCTGTTCATGGTGCTGCAGGCGGCGCTGGCGGCGCTGTACACGCGGCTGGGCGCGGGCACGGACATCCCGATCGGGAGTCCGATCGCGGGGCGCACGGACGAGGCGCTGGACGACCTGGTCGGGTTCTTCGTGAACACACTGGTGCTGCGCACCGACACCAGCGGTGATCCGAGCTTCGCCGAACTGCTCGGGCGGGTGCGGGAGACGGCGCTGTCGGCGTACGCCCACCAGGACGTGCCCTTCGAGCACCTGGTGGAGGC
>NZ_JBIVVI010000812.1:0-4237 GCF_044757675.1 Kitasatospora sp. NPDC091257 | reverse complement strand
ACTGATCCACCCCGAAGGGCTTCACCGTTCGACTTGCATGTGTTAAGCACGCCGCCAGCGTTCGTCCTGAGCCAGGATCAAACTCTCCGTGAATGCTTACCCGGCAGTGCTTGATTAAAAGCGCCGGTCCACACCCGCGTTGAGCGGCACGGCAACCACCGGAATAGGGCGGCCCCGCGCACTGCGTCCTCGCTAGTGTTTGTTTCAAAAGGAATCTCCAACCCCAGGAAACCTGAGGCCGGGGATGTCAACATATCTGGCGTTGACTTTTGGCACGCTGTTGAGTTCTCAAGGAACGGACGCTTCCTTCGGACCGCCTTCCAGCGGACCCTCCGGGCTTCGTTCTTTCGTGTTTCCAGCTTATCAGATGTTTTCCGCTCCGTTTTCCGGAGTTTCATTCATCGGATTTGCTTTCCGCTTTGCCGCCCCGGTCTCCCGCGGCGACTCCGGAACTGTACGGGGACCGGCCCGCCACATGCAAATCGCCCCGCCCCGCTGACGCGGGACGGGACGATCCGTGGTTCGGGCACCGTCAGGCGCGGCCCATCTCCTCGGCGATGGCCGCCGCGAAGGCGTCGATGTCGGCCTCCGTGGTGTCGAAGGCGCACATCCAGCGGACCTCGCCGGTGTGCTCGTTCCAGAAGTAGAAGCGGTAGCGCTTCTGGAGCCGCTCGCTCACCTCGCGCGGGAGGATCGCGAACACCGCGTTCGCCTGGACCGGGCGGACCACCTCGACGCCGTCGATCTTCCGGACCGCTGCCTCCAGGCGGCTGGCCATCGCGTTGGCGTGGCCGGCGTTGCGGAGGTAGAGGTCGCCGGAGAGCAGCGCCTCGAACTGGACCGAGACGAAGCGCATCTTCGACGCGAGCTGCATCGAGGTCTTGCGCAGGTACTTGATGTTGCGCACCCGCTCCGGGTTGAGCACCACCACGACCTCACCGAAGAGCAGGCCGTTCTTCGTCCCGCCGAAGGAGAGCACGTCGACGCCGACGTCGGTGGTGAAGTCCCGCAGCGGCAGGCCGAGCGAGGCGGCGGCGTTGGCCAGTCGGGAGCCGTCCACGTGGACGAGCATGCCCAGCTGGTGGGCGTGCTCGGTGATCGCGCGGATCTCGTCGGGGGTGTAGAGGGTGCCGAGCTCGGTGCTCTGGGTGATGGAGACCGCGAGCGGCTGCGCGCGGTGCTCGTCGCCGAAGCCCCAGGCCTGCTGGTCGAGCAGCTCGGGGGTGAGCTTGCCGTCCGGGGTGGGGACGGTGAGCAGCTTGATGCCGCCCATCTTCTCCGGGGCGCCGCCCTCGTCGACGTGGATGTGGGCCGACTCTGCGCAGACCACCGCGCCCCAGCGCGGGAGCAGCGACTGGAGGGCGACCACGTTGGCGCCGGTGCCGTTGAAAACGGGGTAGGCCTCGGCCTTCTCGCCGAAGTGGCGGCGGAAGACGTCCTGGAGGTGGGCCGTGTAGTCGTCCTCGCCGTAGGCGATCTGGTGACCGCCGTTGGCGAGGGCTATCGCGGCGAGGACCTCCGGGTGGACGCCGGCGTAGTTGTCGCTGGCGAAGCCGCGGACGGCGGGGTCGTGCCGCCGTACCGCGTCCGTACGGGTGAGGTCGGTCATCGGGCTGTCAGCCACAGGTGCTGTCCGTTCAGTTCTGCTGCGGGGCGGTCCCAGAGGCCCGCCAGGTGTCCGGCGAGGTCGGTGGTGTCCGTGAAGCCGGCGAACTTCGCCTCCGGCTTCTCGGCCCGCATTTCAGGGCTGACCAGCGCCTTGATGACCAGGATCGCAGCCGCGGCGGTGGGCTCGCCGTCGGGGTCGGTGGTCTCCTTCTTGAAGGAGTCCGCCATGGCGAGGGTCCACGCCTCGGTGGCGGCCTTGGCGGCCGCGTAGGCGGCGCCGCCGGCGGTGGGCTTGTGCGCGGCCGCGGCGGAGATCATCGCGTAGCGGCCGGCGGTGCTGCGGACCAGCGCGGGCTGGAAGGCCAGCGAGGTGTGCTGGAGGGTCCGCACGACGGTGTCGTGCAGGAAGTCCCAGTCGTCCAGCCGGGTGTCGAAGAAGGTCTTGCTGCCGCGCCAGCCGCCGACCAGGTGGAACAGGCCGTCGACATGGCCGTGCTCCGACTCCAGGTGGTCGGCCCAGTCGTGGACCTCCTGCGGGTCGAGCAGGTCGATCACCTGGCCGCTGACCTTGGCGCCGCGGACGGCCACCCGGGTGGCGTCCAGGGCGGACTCCAGGCGCTGGGCGTCGATGTCGGCGCCGATCACGGTGGCACCGTCGGCGGTGAGGCGGCGCAGCACGGCGCGGCCGGCCGGGCCGCTGGCTCCGGCGACGGCGATGACCTTGCCGGCCAGCGGGGCGTTGGTGGAGGTGGTCACGCGGCGACTCCCTGGATCCCGGCGCCGGTGATGCCGGCGGTGGCGGCGATGACGCCGCTCAGCTTCTTGTTGAGGGCCTCGTAGAACATGCTCAGCGGGAACTCGTCCGGGAGCACGGCGTCGCACAGGGCCTTGTTGAGGGCCTTGCCGTCGGTGATGTCGAGCGGCAGCGCCTCGGAGCCCTTCGCCCAGGTGGAGGCCGGGTGCGGGGTGAGGTAGCGGGAGACCAGCTCGTAGGCGGCGATCCAGTGGGCCGGCTTCGGCCGGTCGATGCCGTCGCGGTAGAGGGTCTCGATCTCGGCGCAGAGCGCGTTGGTGACCTGCGGGGCGCGCTCCCAGTCGATGCTGAGGCGGTTGTCGCGCCAGCGCAGCGCGTCGTGCTTGTGCAGGTAGGCGAAGAGCAGCTGGCCGCCCATGCCGTCGTAGTTGCGCACCCGGTCGCCGGAGACGGGGAAGCGGAACAGGCGGTCGAAGAGGATCGCGTACTGGACGTCGCGGGCGTGCGGGTTGCCCTCGGTCTCCAGCTTCACCGCCTCCTTGAAGGTGGTGAGATCGCAGCGGAGCTCCTCCAGGCCGTACATCCAGAACGGGCTGCGCTGCTTGATCATGAAGGGGTCGAACGGCAGGTCGCCATGGCTGTGGGTGCGGTCGTGGACCAGGTCCCACAGGACGAAGGTCTCCTGCGCGCGCTGCTGGTCCTGGAGCAGGCCCTCGGCGTCGGCCGGGATCTCCAGGCCGAGCTGCTGGACGGCGCTGGTGGAGACGGCGCGGAAGCGGGCGGCCTCGCGGTCGCAGAAGATGCCGCCCCAGGTGAAACGCTCCGGCGCCTTGCGCACGGAGACCGTCTCGGGGAAGAGCACGGCGGAGTTGGTGTCGTAGCCGGCGGTGAAGTCCGTGAAGGTGATCGGCACGAACATCGGGTTGTCGAAGCGGGTGCGCTCCAGCTCGGCCAGCCAGTCGGGCCACACGACGCTCAGCAGGACGGCTTCCAGGTTGCGGTCCGGGTTGCCGTTCTGGGTGTACATCGGGAAGACGACCAGGTGCTCCAGCCCGTCCTCGCGCTGGTCGGCGGGCTGGAAGGCGAGCAGCGAGTCCAGGAAGTCGGGCTCGCGGTAGCCGGTGTCGGCCCACTTGGCGAGGTCCGCGTCAAGGGCGGCCAGGTAGGCGGCGTCGTGCGGGAAGTGCGGAGCGAGCTCCTGGACGGCGGCGCGGACGGTGGCGACCAGCGGGTCGACCGTGTGCCGCTGGACGGCGGCCAGGTCGATCGAGCCGTCCTTCGACTGGAGCGGGCGCAGCGTCTCGACGGCCTCCTTCAGGCGCAGCCAGGCCGGGTGGCCGGCGAGGGTCGAGACCGGGGCGTCGGCCGCCACAGCGAGCCTTGGCGAAAGATTCTGCATCGTGGACTCACTTCGACAGGAGTTATTTCAACGGAGACACCATAAGTACGAAAGGTTCTCCTGTTCAAGAGGGCCAGGACCGGCAAAGCTCCGGTGCACAGCCCCTCCGGCGCCCAAACCTTCGACGGGAGGCGGGTTGTCCGGCATGTGGACAGTGATCTGGATGTTCTGGACAGATGCGCTGTTCTGATGCGAACCTCCCCGCATGCTCCCGGCGGTGATCACGGTGGCCGAACGCCACGACAACCCCTTCCGGGCGCCCTCCCGTCGGCACGTCTGCCGTCGCTGTCGCGCGCGCGGCCTGAGCTGCCGCTGTCGCCGCTGCTGTTGACCGGCCTGCCGCCGCCCCGGCTGCTGCCGATCCGGCTCGGGGGGGGTGCCGCGGACGCGGGCCCGTACGCCGACCATGCCGCGTGTGTTCCGGCGCCGCCACCGGGGGGAAGTGACCCGCCGGGATGCGGGCCGCCCGTCGCGCC
>NZ_JBIVVI010000811.1:0-4239 GCF_044757675.1 Kitasatospora sp. NPDC091257 | reverse complement strand
CGGGCCGCCGCCCCGGGACTCGCGCCCCCGGGAGCCCGGGATAGCGTGGGGAGACCCCGTGATCACCGTCCTGAGGAGAGTCGATGAGCAGTCAGAACGACCCGGTGCGCGCGCTGTTGGCGGAGGCCTGGGTGTCCTGGGCGGAGCGGGGCGCGGCCCTGGCCGCCGAGGACTGGGAGCGGCCCACCCGGCTGCCCGGGTGGACCGTACGGGACTTGTACGCGCACGTGGCACCGGTGCCGGAGATGTTCACCGGGCTGCGCGCGGCCGTCCTGGACGGGCGGCCCGAGGTGGTGGACGGGGCCGGCATCCTGCGTGTCTACAACCGGCCCGGCGGCATCGCCCACACTGCCGCCGACCAGGTCGCCGAGGCGGCGAAGCAGGTCGCCCAGGTGGCCGAACCCGCCGTGCTGATCGCCCGGTTCGGCGTCGAGGGGCCGGCCGCGCTGGACGGCCTCGCGGACCTTCCGCCGGGCGCCGCGGTGGCGCACCCGCTGCTCGGCAGCGTGACGGTCGGCGCGCTCGGCGAGGTGGCGCTGATGGAGGCGACCGTCCACCTGCTCGACCTGATCGCGGCCGTCGGCGGCCCGCCGCCCGCCGAGGGGGCGCTGGACTTCACCCGTGCGCTGCTGGCGCGGGTCGCCGACCCGGTGGACTTCATCGAGGCGGCGACCGGCCGCGGCGCGGCGGCGGTGCTGCCGGTGGTCCGGTAGGGCTCCGGGCCGGTCGTTCGCCGAGGTGGTCCCCGGCGGGTCGGTCCCCCGAGGGGCCGGCCGCCGGGTGAGGCGTATGCGTCTCATGTCATGAGCCTTTCAAAGGCGCGGGTTTGCTGTCACTCTGCTGCTCCCGGCCCGATCCCCACGAGAGGCTCCGATGAAAAGACTCCTGCCTGCCCTGACCGGCGCCGCGCTGTTCGCGGCGACCGGCCTCGCGGCGCTCGCCACCCCCACCGTGGCGAGCGCCGCGGACTGCACACCCGCCCAGGTCGTGGCCAACGGCGGCTTCGAGTCCGGCAGTTCGCCCTGGACGGCGCCGAGCGGCGCGATCACCGCCGACAGCGGCCAGAGCGCGCACTCCGGCAGCTCCTACGCCTGGCTCGACGGCTACGGCTCCAGCCACACCGACACCCTCTCGCAGTCCGTCACCCTCCCCGCCGGGTGCGGCACCGCGACGCTCGGCTTCTGGCTGCACGTCGACACCGCCGAGACGACCGCCGGCACGGCCTACGACAAGCTGACCGTCAAACTCGGCTCCACCACGGTGGCCACGTACTCCAACCTGGACGCCCTGAGCGGGTACGTGCACAAGACCGTCGACGTCTCCGCCTTCGCCGGCCAGACCGCGACACTCGCCTTCACCGGCGTCGAGGACGCCAGCCTGCAGACCAGCTTCGTGCTGGACGACGTCACCCTGGACGTCTCCGGCGGCGGGACCACCCCCCAGCCCGGCGACCCGACCCGCACCCCGGCCGCGCCGGCGTACACCGTCGACCTCACCAGCGACGCCTCCGGTGGCAGTTGGACCGGGCACGAGAGCGTGACCTTCGGCAACGCCTCGCCCACCGCGCTGAACGAGGTGTACCTGCGGCTGTGGGACAACGCCCACGGCAGCTGCCCCAGCACCCCGATCACGGTCACCAACGTGACCGGCGGCACGCCCTCCCCGCTCACGGTGAACTGCACCGCGCTCAAGATCACCCTGCCGGCCCCGCTCGCCCAGGGCCAGAGCGGCACCGTCGGCTTCGACCTCGGCATCACCGTGCCGAGCGGCGCGGACCGCTTCGGCCACGACGGCGCGTACAACTTCCTCGGCAACGCCCTGCCCGTCCTGGCGATACGGGACGCGGCCGGCTGGCACCTCGACCCGTACACCAACAACGGCGAGTCCTTCTACTCGATGGCCTCGGACTTCACCGTCACCCTGGACCATCCGACCGGCCTGCTGGTCCCCGCGACCGGCACCTCGGTGGACACCCCCGGCACGACCGGCCGGACCGTCACCAAGGCGACCGCGAGCAAGGTGCGCGACTTCGCCTGGGGCGCCGGACCGTTCACCAGGATCTCCGGCACCTCGGCGGCCGGGGTGAAGGTCAACGTCTACTCGGTGGCGGGCATCAGCGCGGCCGACTCCAAGTCGATGCTCTCCACCGCGACCTCGGCGGTCGACGCCCACGCCCAGCGCTTCGGCGCCTACCCGTACGGCGAACTGGACGCGGTGATCGACAACAACTTCTGGTTCGGCGGCATGGAGTACCCGGGCTTCGTCCTCGACCTGGTCAGCACCACGGCGCTCACCCACGAGATCGGCCACCAGTGGTGGTACGGCATCGTGGGCGACGACGAGTACAACGCCCCCTGGCTGGACGAGGCCTTCACCGACTACGCCACCGACCTCGCCCTCGGCAAGACCGGCAACGGCTGCTGGAACAGCGTCTCCTGGGCCTCCTCGGCGGAGAAGATCACCAACTCGATGGCGTACTGGGACGCCAACTCCTCGCGCTACTCCACGGTCGTCTACGGCTACGGCAAGTGCGCCCTGCACGACCTGCGCCGGACGATCGGCGACACCGCGATGACCGCGCTGCTGCGGAACTACGCGCAGGCGCACTGGAACGGCGTCTCCACCACCGCGGAGTTCAAGGCCGCGGCCCAGGCCGCCACCACCGTGGACCTGACCTCCTTCTGGAGCCAGCACCGCATCGACGGCTGAGTCCGGGCAGCCCGTGGCGCCGCCTCCGGCTTCGGCCGGGGGCGGCGCCCGTCGGCGTCCTGTCGCGTTCCTGTTCGCGTCCACTTCGCGCCCCCCTGCGTCCCCTTGACGGTGCCGGGGGCCGGGAGGACGCTGTACGTGTACGACATAAGCGTGTGCCGTACACGGACAGTCGAAAGCACACGACCAAGAGTCGCGAGGCTCCCGGCGCTGACCCGACCGCTGGAGCGATCATGTCGACCAACCACTACGTGGCGCTGCCGGACAGCTCCCGCGTTCCGCTCGACGGAGCGCGGGTCATCGGACCGGCCGACCCACGGGCACCCCTGACCGTCACCGTCTACCTGCGGCGCGACCCCGACGCGCCCCCGCGGCCGGACCTGTACGAGCTGGCGCTCCAGCCGCCGACCCGCCGGACCGTCCCCACCGACGACGAGTACGCCGCCGTCCACCGCTGGCGCGACACCGACCTGAAGGCCGTCGAGACCTTCGCCGCCGAGCACCGCCTCGCCGTCTCCAACGAGAACCCGCTGGCCCGCAGCGTCCAGCTGACCGGCACCACCGGGGACGTCGCGGACGCCTTCCGGGTCACCCTGGCCCGCTACCGCTACCAGGACGCCCGCGACAACCCCCGCGTCTACCGCGGCCGCGAGGGCGCCGTCCACGTCCCCGAGGAGCTGAGCGGCGTCATCACCGGCGTGTTCGGCCTGGACGACCGGCCGATCGGCGCCAACCTGCTGATCCACCGGACGGACGTCAGCCTCCCGATCACGGCGAAGGCCGTACCGGCTCTGCCGACGGGCGTCTTCTTCCCGCACCAGCTCGCGAAGCCGTACACCTACCCGGCCGGTCTCGACGGCACCGGCCAGTGCATCGCCGTCCTCGCCTTCAACGGCGAGACGTCGCCCGGTGTGCCCTCCGGCGGCTACTCGTCGGACGCGTTGAGCACGTACTTCACCGCACTGGGGCTGCCCGTGCCGGACATCACCAACGTGGTGATCCAGAACGTCGGATCCCCCGGCAACGACCCGGGCCCGGGCGACGCCACCGCGGACCCGTTCGACAGCACCGACGAGATCATGCTCGACCTCGCGGTGGTCGGCTCCCTCGCACCCGGGGCGAAGATCGTCGTCTACTTCAGCAAGTTCACCGAACAGGGCTGGACCGATCTGATCAACCAGATCGCGACCGACACCGTCAACCGGCCCACGGTGATCTCCAGCAGCTACGGCAACACCGAGGACGGGGGCCCGCGTTGGACCCCCGCGGGCGTCGCCAACGTCGACGGCGTCTTCATCAACGCCGGCACCAAGGACATCAGCATCTGCTGCGCCTCGGGCGACGACGGCTCCCGGGACGTCCACTTCGGCGAGCGGGCCCACGCCGACTTCCCCGCGTCCAGCCCGCACGTGCTCGGCGTCGGCGGCACCCACCTGGTGGTCCAGGGCGGCGGGGTCGACAAGGAGATCGTCTGGGACGACGGACCGGGGGCGCGGACCGGGGGCGGCATCAGCAGGATGTTCCCGGTGC
>NZ_JBIVVI010000810.1:0-4259 GCF_044757675.1 Kitasatospora sp. NPDC091257 | reverse complement strand
GCCGGAGCGACCGGGGCCTGCCCGGGTGGGGGTCCCGGGGCGGCTCACAGGGCCGCGAGCACTCCGCAGAGGGCGATGAAGCCGCAGATCCCGAAGTTGACCAGCTTGTGGGACAGGAAGATCGCGGCGAACTCGCGGATGGTGGCGCTCGGCCAGTAGTACCGGGCGGTGGGAGAGCCGAAGACGTGGCCGTTGACGCCGGTCTGGCGGGCGAGCAGTGCCGCCCGGAAGGCGTGGAAGTTGTTGGTGACCACGACGCAGCGGTAGTCGGGCTTGGCCTGCTCCATGATGGCCTTGCTGAACAGCAGGTTCTCCTCGGTGGTGCGCGAGCGGTCCTCCCGCTCGATGTGCTCCTCGGGGAAGCCGCGTTCGACCAGGTAGTCGGCCATCGCGTGGGACTCCGGCAGCTTCTCGTCCGGCCCCTGGCCGCCCGAGGTGATGAGCACCGGCGGGTTGCCGCGGGCGGCCTGCTTCTCGTACACCTCGCGGCCCCGGTTCAGTCGGCTGGCGAGCAGCGGCGGGACGCGCTCGCCGCCGATCAGCCCGGAGCCGAGCACGATCACGAAGTCCACGTCCCGGCGCGGCCGGTGGCGGCTGTACAGGAAGGCGTAGCCGACGAAGCAGGTGAACAGGAAGGAGACGTAGCCGACCACGAGGACCGCGGTGCCCGCGAGCGCGGCCAGCGGCCGCGAGTGGACGATGAGGGCGGCGACCAGCAGTCCGATGACGCCGAGGATGCCCAGCCCGGCGAGCAGTGACAGCAGGTTGGCCGGCCGTCTGCCCTCCTTGCGGATCATGGTCAGGCCGTTGGCGAGCAGGAACCAGACCAGGGCCGCCGTGCCGAGGGCCGGGAGGAGGACGATGACCGCCGCCGCGAGTGTGATCACCATGCTGGGTGCCTTGCGGAGCTCGGCGAGCAGGGCGAGGGACAGGAGGGAGACGGCGATGCCGAGCAGGACGGCGTTGCTGAACTGGCGACGGTCGCGTACTACCCCGATTCCGAACAACAGGAAGAACAGGGCGGCTGGGGCATAGGCGATCATGCGTCGTATCGTAGGGGAATCCCACCTGTACGAACCGGCCGGGCGTTCGGAGGAACCGAGGGCCCCGGTGAGCGCCCGGTGGGTGCCCCGGACGCCCGGCCGGGGTTCAGGCGAAGCGCTCGATCGCGGCCAGGATCGCGTCCCGCATCCGCGGGCTGCCGGTGTGCCCGGAGTCATCGATGACCGTCAGCCGGGCGTCCGGCCAGGCCTTGACCAGCTGCCAGGCCGTGTCGACCGGCCCGCCGAGGTCCAGCCGGCCGTGGATCAGTTCGCCGGGGATTCCGGACAGCCGCCCGGCGTCGCGTAGCAGTTGGCCGTCGGGCAGGAAGGCCCGGTGCGAGAAGTAGTGCGCGGTGATCCGGGTGAAGGCCATCAGCGCGTCGGAGGGCCGGTCGGTGTACGCGTTCGGCTTGCCCAGCGTCTCGTGCGAGATGACCGCGTCCTCCCAGGTGGCCCAGGCGTTGGCGGCGGCCCGCCGGACCGGCTCGTCGGTGCTGTCGAGCAGCCGGCTGTAGGCGGCGAGCAGTTCGAAGGTGTCCCCGTCGCGGTCGGCGGGCGGAAGGAAGTCCCGGAACGCCTCCCAGGCCGCGGGCAGGAAGCGGCCCACGCCGCGGTACAGCCAGTCGGTCTCCTCGGGACGGGTCATGGTGACCCCGCAGATCACGATCGCGGAGACCCGTTCCGGGTGGGCCTGCGCGTAGGCGAGGATCAGCGTGGAGCCCCAGGAGCCGCCGTAGAGCAGCCACTTGTCGATGCCGAGGTGCTCGCGCAGCCGCTCCATGTCGGCGATCAGGTGCGCGGTGGTGTTGTGCTCCAGGCTGGTCGAGGGGTCGGCGGCGGCGGGTGCCATGAACCAGCGGATCGCCGTCGTCACCGGAGCCGGGAGCGGCGTCGGCCGCGCCGTGGCGGTCGAACTGGCCGCGGACGGCTGGCGGACGGTGCTGGCCGGCCGGCGGCCCGGACCGCTGCGGGAGACCGCCCGGCTCTGCGCCGCCCCGGCCGACGTGGTGCCGGCCGACGTCACCGACCCGGAGGCGGTGGACGCGCTGTTCGCCGCGGCCGCCGGGCGTCACGGCCGGGTGGACCTGCTGTTCAACAACGCCGGCGTCTTCGGCCCGGCCGTCCCGCTGGAGGAGCTGTCGGTCGAGGACTGGCGGGCCGTCGTCGACCTCAACCTGACCGGCGCCTTCCTCTGCGCCCGGGCCGCGTTCCGGCAGATGAAGGCGCAGGACCCGCAGGGCGGCCGGATCATCAACAACGGTTCGATCTCCGCGCACGTCCCGCGCCCGCACTCGATCGCCTACACCGCGACCAAGCACGCCGTCACCGGCCTGACCAAGTCGCTGTCGCTGGACGGCCGCCCGTACCGGATCGCCTGCGGGCAGATCGACATCGGCAACGCGGCGACCGACATGACGTCGGCGATGGGCGCGGGCGTGCGTCAGGCGGACGGCCGGATCGCCCCCGAGCCGACCATGGAGGTGGCCGACGTGGCGCGCACCGTGCGGCACATGGCCGGGCTGCCGCTGGAGGCCAATGTGCAGTTCGCCACCGTGCTGGCGACGGCCATGCCGTACATCGGGCGGGGGTGACGGACGGCCGCGCCGCCCGCCTCCCGGCCGCCCTCGCGGGGGATCCCCGCCGGAGCGGGCCGACGGGGATCCGGGGCGGACCGGGGCCCGCGGCTCACGGCCGCCAGGTGTCGTTCAGCGCGACGGTCCCGCCCGAGGGCACCGTCGCCGTCCGGTTGGCGCCGGACTCCCAGGTGACCGCGCCGCTCGCGTCCTTGCGGACGTACTTGTACTGGAAGGACGTGCCGGCCGGCAGCGACAGCGCCAGCGACCAGACCGGGTAGCCCGCCGAGGAGAGCGGCAGGGCCTTCGCCGGGTCCCAGGCGCCGAGCGCCGCGGCGTCGCCGACCACGTAGACGTTCTGCCCGACCGAGGTGGTCGCGTTGACGTTGAAGGAGGCGCCGGAGACGCTCGCGCCGGACTGGACGTACAGCGCGACCGCGTCGCCGGCACCGACCGTCGCGGTGAACTGCCCGTTGGCGCCCACCTGGTACGTCGGGCCGGTGCAGCCGCCGCCGGACTGCGGGTCGCCGTGCTGGACGTCGCAGTAGGTGCCGGCCGGCAGCCCGGTCTGGAAGGTCCGGGTGATCGCGCCGCCCTCGTGGTTGATCGCGACGTAGCCCTTGTTGCCGCGTCCGAAGGCGATCGCGTTGCCGCCGTTGGACCACCAGTCGGTCACTCCGGTGCCCGCCACCGCGCTGCGGAAGCCGACCATGTTGGCGACCTGCCGCCAGGCGTGGGTGCAGTTCCAGCCGTCCTGGTAGCAGGCGTTGACGGTGCCGCCGTTCGGCGGGCCGTCGTCCTTGTTGGCGAAGGTGTAGCCGGAGTGGATGTCGGGGGTGCCGTACGGCGAGGCCAGCAGGAAGACGTTGGCGAGCGTGTAGGTGTTGCCGTAGGTGTAGTTGAGGGTGGATCCGTTGCGCTCGGTGTCCCAGTTGTCGACGAAGGCGCGCGCCTGCCCGCTCGGCAGGTAGCCCCAGGAGGCGCCCCAGCCGCTGAGGTTGGCGAGCTTGTCGGTGGTGAACATCCGCTTGAGGTCCGTGCCGACCCGGAACTCGTCCACGTCGCCGGTGCCGGTGTACTCGGTGGGCTGGACCGGCTCGCCGGCGCCGTAGATGACCTCCTGGACCCAGTAGGCCGCCGGGTTGGCCATCCGGGCCTTGATCGCCGCGAGGTCGGCGGCGGCGATGTGCTTGGCGGCGTCGATCCGGTAGCCGTCGACGCCGAGCGAGGCGAGGTCGTCCAGGTAGTGCGCGATGGTGGTCTGGACGTACGCGCTGCCGGTGTTCAGGTCGGAGAGGTTCTCCAGCTCGCAGTTCTGGACGTTGCCGCGGTCCTGGTAGTTGGTGATCGGCTGGCGGCAGGTGTGGAAGTCCTGGTCCTGGTACGTGCCGGGGTAGGTGTACTTGGTGTACGCGGTACCGCCGGTGCCGGTGCCGGAGCCCGCCGACATGTGGTTGACCACCGCGTCGGCGATCACCTTGACGCCGGCCGCGTGGCAGGCGGCGACCATGTTCTTGAAGGACGTGCGGTCGCCGAGCCGTCCGGCGATCCGGTAGCTGACCGGCTGGTAGGAGGTCCACCACTGCGCGCCCTGGATGTGCTCCTGCGGCGGGGAGACCTCGACGAAGCCGTAGCCCTTGGG
>NZ_JBIVVI010000809.1:0-4269 GCF_044757675.1 Kitasatospora sp. NPDC091257 | reverse complement strand
GGGGTCCGGCGGCTTTTCGGGCCGCCCGGCCGGTCGGGTAGCGTCGGGCCCAAGGGGCCGCGGGGTGCGGCCACGGCTGAGGAGGCGCCCGCGATGACCAGCACCGACGACCGCACCGAGCCCGGAGGCCGGCCGGACGGCGAGCAGGACGGCGAGCAGGGCGGCCAGGGGCACCCGTTCGGGCCGGAGCTGGGCCCGCTGGTGGACGAGGTGCGCCGGTTCGCCGGTGCGCTCGGCGACAAGGCCCAGGAGGCGAGCGCCACCACCCTGATCACCCTGTCCGGGCTGGCCGACCGGCTGCGCACCCAGCAGCCGGAGGTCTACTCCCACCTCGCCGCGGCCGGCACCGGGCTCGCCGCCGCGGGCGCCGAGCTGCTGGCCGCCTACCGCGCCGCCGTGGCCGGGCACGAGAGCCGCTGGACCGCCGGGGAGGGTGCGCCGACCGAGAAGATCGACCTCGACCTCGACGGCGATGGCGGCGGCGACCTCGGCGGCGATGTTGACGAGGCTGACGGGTCGTCCGTCAAGCAGTGAAACCGTGACTTTCGGAGGGTGATCGGGTTGCTCTCGTACGTCACGAAGAAGGAGATTAGATACGACTTTTGAAGCATCACGGCCAGGCTGGCCCAGGATTGTCTTCGGATAATGTATGCGAGGCTGTGTACGGGGGCCGGGTTGGACGGTAGCGTTCCGTCCAGCGGAACGAGTGAATAGCTGAGGGACACATGGCTCTGACCATCGGCGTCGATGTCGGCGGGACCAAGATCGCGGCAGGCGTGGTCGACGAGGCGGGCGCCATCCTGGCCCGGACCAGGGTGCCCACCCCGGCCGACCCGCAGTGGGCGGTCGACGCCATCGCGCAGGCCGTGCGCGAGCTCAAGGAGGAGCACCCCGGTGTCACGGCGGTGGGCGTCGGCGCCCCCGGGTTCGTCGACAGCAACCGCTCGACCGTGATCTTCGCTCCCAACATCGACTGGGAGAACGAGCCGCTGCGCGGCCGGATCGAGGAGCTCACCGGCCTGTCCACCGTCGTCGAGAACGACGCCAACTGCGCGGCCTGGGCCGAGTTCCGCTTCGGCGCGGCCGCCGACCACCGCGACATGGTGCTGATCACCGTCGGCACCGGCATCGGCGGCGGCATCGTCCTGGACAACCGGCTGCACCGCGGCCGCTTCGGCGTGGCCGGCGAGATCGGCCACCTCAACATGGTCCCCGACGGCCTGCTCTGCGGCTGCGGCGGCAAGGGCTGCTGGGAACAGTACGGCTCCGGGCGCGCGCTGCGCCGCTACGGCCGGGAGAAGGCGGCCGCCGACCCGCAGCGCGGCCACCGGATGCTGGAACTCAACGACGGCGTGGCCGAGACCATCCGCGGCATCCACATCACCCAGGCCGCGGCGGAGGGCGACCCGCTCGCCCTGGAGTGCTACGCGGAACTGGCCGACTGGCTGGGCCGCGGCATGGCCGACCTCGCCGCGCTGTTCGACCCGGGCGTCTTCGTGCTCGGCGGCGGCGTCTCCGACTCCGGCCGGCTGCTGCTCGACCCGGTCGCCAAGGCGTTCGAGCACTACCTGACCGGCGGGGTGCACCGCCCGCGCGCCGAGGTCGTGCTGGCCTCGATGGGCTCCGCCGCCGGCATCGTCGGCGCGGCGGACCTCGCCCGCACCGCCTGACCCCTCCGAGCCCGCCGGCGGCGGTGCGACCGGGTCCCGACCGATCCCGGACGCACCGCCGCCGTCGCACGTCCCGGCCCGGCCGCGTACGGTCGGATCGATCCGGTGACCGCCCAGGGGAGGACCATGAGCGCCGCGACCACGACCACCGCCATGACCGGGACCGCCGCCGCGACCGGGACCGCCGCGCGGGCCGAACCGCTGCCGCCGCCCGGCCCGGGCCGGCTGCGGCTGCTCAGCTACAACATCCGCTCGCTGCGCGACGACCGGCGGGCGCTGGCCCGGGTGATCCGGGCCTGCGAGCCGGACGTGGTCTGCGTCCAGGAGTCCCCGCGCTACTGGCGGCCCGAGGGCCAGGCCGCCTGGCTGGCCCGGAGCACCGGCACGGCCGTGCTGGCCGGCGGCGGCCGCACCGCCGCCGGCCCGCTGCTGCTCGGCCGGCCCGGCGCGGTGGAACTGCTGGAGGTGCACGACCGGCTGCTGCCCAAGACCCGCGGCCTGCACGCCCGGGGCTTCGCCGGCGCGCTGCTGCGGCTGCCCGGCACGGCGCCGTTCAGCGTCACCAGCTGCCACCTCAGCCTGGACCAGGAGGAGCGGTACGGGCAGTTCGAGCTGCTCCTCGACCAGCTCGCAATCGCCGAACTCGGCGTCGTGGCAGGGGACTTCAACGAGCACCCGGACGGGCCGGGCTGGCGGCTGCTGGCCTCGCGGCTCCAGGACGGGTACCCGACCGCGCCCTGGGGAGGCGAGTTCACCTCCGTACCGGAGCGCCCCTACCAGCGGATCGACGCCGTCTTCGCCACACCCGGGATCACCGTCCTCGGCTGCGGGGTGCCGCACGGGCTGCCCGGTGTCAGCGAGGCCGACCTGCGGGCCGCGACCGACCACCTGCCGGTGCTCGCCGTCCTCGAACTGCCGACGAGCCGGCCGGGTGGTCAGCAGGTCCGCTAGACGACCGCGCCGTGGTCCGGGTCCTCCGGCTCGTCCTCGTCGCGGTCCTTCATCCGCGCGACCAGGGTCACGAAGCCGCCGAGGAAAGCGGTGATCCCGACCCAGGCGGGCCAGCCGGAGATCTCCCGCCAGACCACCGCGTCGACCAGCAGCAGCGCCGGGCCGCCGAGCACCGCCAGCCAGGCGAACTTGGCGGTCACGTCGGCGGCCGGCAGCGGCGGGGGCTCCGGCGGGACGAAGTGCCCCTCGTCGGTCTCCTCGGCCAGTTCGAAGTCGCGCGGGCCCGCGCCGCCCGCCGGCATCACCGGCCGGCCGGAGCGGGGGCGGGGCTGCGGGGCGAGGTCGGCCAGGTCGTCCTGGTCGCCGCGGCCGCCGGCGCCGCCTTCCTTGTAGCCGCCCTTGAGCTCGTTCTGCGCCCGGAGGTTCTCGACCTCGGGCCAGTTCGGGTTGTTGAGGTCGACCGGGTCGTCGAACTGTGCCACCAGGGCGGCGAAGATCGCGTCCTGCTCGGCCTGGCTGCGCTCGGGCGCACGACGCGGACGGCGTTCGGCGGTGTCGCCCGCGGCCTCTCCCGCGGAGCCGGTGGCGGCGTCCCGGCCGGGTGGGGGCGTCGCCGTGCCCTCCGGGCCGGTACGGTCCGTCGGCGCACCGCCCGGGGTGGCGGCGTCCGTCCCGCCGTCCTTGGTCGCGCCGTCCTCGCGGGGAGTCTCGTCCCCGCCGCCCGCCGTGCTGCTCTCGTGCACTTCCGGCCCTTCAGCCATGGTGATCGTCGGATTCGACCCGGGTGACGCCCGCCGCGTGCGCGGGGGCCAGCCGTTGGATGAAGTCCTGGCCGGCCGCGAATATTTCCGCCGCGTCGTGGTCCAGCGTCGCGACGTGGAAACTGCGCTGGCACAGCCGCTCCGTCACGTCCGTCGAGGATATCCGGGCCAGTACCAGTTCCGAGTTGGCCGGCGAGACGACGTGGTCCTGCGGGCTGTGGAAGAGCAGCACCGGCTGGGTCACCTCCGGCAGCAGCCGCTGGACCTCCCGCCACAACCGGCTCAGCGACCAGGCGGCGTGCAGCGGGGTGCGGTCGTAGCCGACCTCGACCGCACCGGCCCGGGCGATGTCGTTGGCGACCCCGGGCAGGCTGGGCAGCAGGTGGCGCAGCACCGGCAGCAGCACGCTCGCGGGGGTGTCCGAGCGCACCGACGGGTTGACCAGCACCAGCCCGGAGACCGTCGGCCCGTGCAGCGCGGCGAGCCGCAGCGCCAGCGCGCCGCCCATCGACAGGGCGCAGACGAAGACCTGCTCGCACTCGTCGGCGAGCGCCAGCAGTTCGCGCTCGACCTCCGCGTACCAGTCCTCCCAGCGGGTGAGCTGCATGTCCTGCCAGCGGGTGCCGTGCCCGGGCAGCAGCGGCAGCGAGACGGTGAAGCCGGCCGCAGCCAGTTCGTCGGCCCACGGCCGCAGCGACTGCGGCGACCCGGTGAAGCCGTGGCAGAGCAGCACTCCCACCGGCCCGCCGGTGTGGCGGTACGGCTCGGCACCGGGCAGCAACGGCATGGCGGACTCCTTCGCGGGCGGGTGGCGCTGGGGGAGAGGACGCTGGAGGGGGAAGTGCTGCGAAATCGCATCGTCCCACGCTCCGCGCCGGGTCGTACAC
>NZ_JBIVVI010000808.1:0-4272 GCF_044757675.1 Kitasatospora sp. NPDC091257 | reverse complement strand
GCTGGGCAACGGCCAGCTGTGGGAGCAGCTTCTCGGGCTGCTCAGCTCGGTCGTCGGCATCGCTGCCCAACTCGGCGGCCTCGGCAACCCCCTGGGCCAGTACTCGCTGTGGCCGGCGTTCGCGCAGACACCCGCCGGGTGGCGGATCGCCCACGGCCCGGGCGCGCGCGACGAGTGCCTGGAGTACATCGACCGGGTCTGGAGCGACCAGCGGCCACCGGGCCCGGTCACGGCCACGAACGGCAAGGAGGTCGCCGCGCCATGATGGCCGGCCCGGGCCCGCTGATCACGGTACGGGCCACCGGCGGCGACGGGCCCGACCCGGCCCGGGGCCGGGTCAGGCCCGGCACCGCGCGGCGGATCCGGCCCTACCTGCGGCCCTACCGCCGGCAGATCGCCGCGCTGCTGAGCCTGACCGTGGTCGACGCCGTCATCACCGTTTCCACGCCGCTGCTGTTCAAGGTGCTCATCGACCACGGCATCGTGCCCCACGACCGGGGCGTGGTGGCGGCCGCCGCCGCCGCGGTGGCGGGCCTGGCGCTGCTGCAGGCGCTGGTGGGCTTCTTCGTCAGCCGCAGTTCGGCGCGCATCGGCGAGGGGCTCGTCTACGACCTGCGCACCGAGGTCTTCCAGCACGTGCAGCGCCAGCCGCTGGCGTTCTTCACCCGCACCCAGACCGGTTCGCTGGTGAGCCGGCTCAACACCGACGTGATGGAGGCCCAGCAGGCGGTGACCGTGCTGCTGTCCAACGTGCTCTCCAGCCTGGTGGTGCTGGGCCTGGTGCTCGTCACGATCTTCCTCCTGTCCTGGTTCGTGGGCCTGGTCGTGCTCGTCACGGTGCCGCTGTTCGTGCTGCCCGGCCGCGTCGTGGGGCGCCGGCTGCAGCGCAACCTGCGCACGTCGATGCAACTGGACGCCGAACTCGGCTCGTTCCTGCAGGAGCGCTTCAACGTGGCCGGCGCGCTGCTGGTCAAGCTCTACGGCCGGCCGAAGGGCGAGGCCCGGCGGTTCGCCGGCACCGCGGCGCGGGTGCGGGACGTCGGCGTGGTCACCTCCGTCTACTCGCGGATGCTGCTGGTGACGGTGACGCTGCTGGCCTCGCTCGCCACCGCGGTGGTCTACGGCGTCGGCGGCGAACTGGTGATCGACGGGGCCATCCAGATCGGCTCGCTGGTGGCCCTGGCCACCCTGCTGGCGCGGCTCTTCGGCCCGATCAACCAGCTCTCCAACCTGCAGTCGAACTACCTCACCGCCCTCGTCTCCTTCGACCGGCTGTTCGAGGTGCTGGATCTCAAGCCGCTGATCGCGGAACGGCCCGACCCGGTCGTGCTGCCCGCCGCGGCCCGGGCGCCGGCCCCGGAGGTCGAGTTCGAGGACGTCTCCTTCCGCTACCCCTCCGCGAAGGACGTCTCCCTCCCCTCGCTGGAGACGCTGTCGCTGCCGGCCCCGGAACGCTCCGGCAACGCCGCGGCGCTGCGCGGGGTGAGCTTCCGCGCCCCGGCGGGCCGGCTGACCGCGCTCGTCGGGCCCTCCGGCGCCGGCAAGACCACGATCAGCCAGCTGGTCGCGCGGCTCTACGAACCCACCGCGGGCACCGTGCGGATCGGCGGCCACGACGTGCGCGACCTGTCCCTGGCCTCGCTGCACGACACCGTCGGCATGGTGACCCAGGACGCGCACATGTTCCACGACACCATCCGCGCCAACCTGCTCTACGCCGAGCCGGACGCCACCGAGACGCAGCTCGTCGAGGCCTGCCGGGCCGCGCAGGTCTGGGACCTGGTCTCCGCGCTGCCCGACGGGCTCGACACCGTCGTGGGCGACCGCGGCTACCGCTTCTCCGGCGGCGAGAAGCAGCGCCTGTCGATCGCCCGGCTGCTGCTCAAGAAACCGACCGTGGTCGTGCTCGACGAGGCCACCGCCCACCTGGACTCCGAGTCCGAGGCGGCCCTGCAGAAAGCGCTGTGGACCGCCCTGGCCGGCCGCACCGCCCTGGTGATCGCCCACCGCCTGTCCACCGTCCGCGAGGCCGACCAGATCCTCGTGGTCCAGGACGGGCGCGTGGTCGAACGCGGCCGGCACACCGACCTCGTCGACGCCGACGGCCTGTACGCGGAGCTCTACCGCACCCAGTTCGCCGAACCGCCCGCGCCGCGCCCGGAAGCCGAGCAGCACTCGGCGAACGGCTACGGCGACCTGCCCCCGCTGCCGCGCGGCGGAGGGCCCCTGCGCCGGCTGCCGCCGCCCCAGACGGCGCCCGAGCCCGGCCGACCCGAACGGAGAGCACGATGAGCCAGTTGACGGTCGAGGACGTGTGGCCGCTTTCCCCGCTGCAGGAGGGACTGCTGTTCCACGCCTCGTACGACCAGGACGCGCCCCGGGACGTGTACGTGGGGCAGCGGATCCTCAACCTCGACGGGGACCTGCGCCCCGAGGTGCTGGAGGCGTCCTGGCAGGCGGTGCTGGACCGGCACGCGAGCCTGCGCGCCGCCTTCCGCTCGCGCGCGTCCGGCGACACCGTCCAGGTGATCGCCAGGGGCGTGCGGATCCCCTGGACGTACGCCGACCTCGGCGGGCTGGGCGAGGAGGAGGCCGCGCGGGAGGCCGCGCGCCTGGCCGCGGTCGACGCGCGGCGCTTCGACCTCGGCGTGCCGCCGCTGCTGCGGGTGCTGCTGCTGCGCGCCGGCCCCGGCCGGCACCGGATGGTGGTGACGATGCACCACATCCTGATGGACGGCTGGTCGCTGCCGATTCTGTTCGGCGAACTGTGGGAGGTCTACGGCAACGGCGGCGACGCCTCGGTGCTCCCCAAGGTGCCGCAGTACCGCGACTACCTCGCCTGGCTGGTGCGCCGGGACACCGACGCCTCGCGCGCGGCCTGGCGCGCGATGCTGGCCGGGACGGAGGAGCCCACCCTGGTGGGCCCGGCCGACCGCGGCGGCGCGCCGGTGATGCTGCGGCACGTGGTCGAGCGGCTCGGCGAGGACCTCGCCGAGCGGCTGCGGGAGACGGCGCGCTCCGCCGGGGTCACCTTCAACCGGGTCTTCCAGGTCGCCTGGGCGCTGCTGGTGGGCAAGCTGTCCGGCCGGCTGGACACCGTCTTCGGCGCGACCGTCTCCGGCCGGCCCGCCGAGGTGCCGCAGGCGGACCGGATGGTCGGGCTGTTCATCAACACCGTGCCGGTGCGGGTGCCGCTGGACCCGGCCCTGCCCTTCCGCCGGGCCATGGCGGCGCTGCAGGACCAGCAGACCGCCCTGCTGGACCACCAGCAGCTGAGCCTGCCGGAGATCCAGCGCGCCGGCGGTCCCGGCGCGGTCTTCGACACCCTGATGGTCTTCCAGAACTATCCGCGCGGGCCGATGGCGGCCCCCGCGGCCGGCCCGGCGGCGCCCGCCGGCCCGGGCCGGGCGCCGCGGCCCGCCGACGGCTCGCCCCCGGGCGAGGGCCTGGGCGGCACGGCGCTGCGCAGCGGGGAACAGGCCGGCGGCCCGCTGGGGCCGCCGCCGGGCGACGGGCGGGAGCCTCCGGGGCCGCCTCCGGGCGACGGGCGGGAGCCGCCGGGAGGTCCGTCCGGGATCGGCCTGCGGGGCCCGGCCGGCATCCGGGTCTCGGCCGGCGGCGGCGAGGAGGCCGCCCACTACCCGCTGACCATCGTGGTCACGCCGACCGACGACATCGAGGTCCGGCTGGACTACCGGCCCGACCTGTTCGACGAGCGCACCGCCCGGGGCCTGGTCGACCGGATGCTCCTGGTGCTGCGCCAGGTCGCGGACGACCCGGACGTGCCCCTGGGCCGGCTCGACGTGCTGACCGGCGAGGAGCGGCACGAACTGGACGGCTCCGGGTACCGGACCCGCCGCGAGCTGCCCGGCGCGACGCTCGCCGAGCTCTTCGAGCAGCAGGCGCGCCGCACCCCCGGGGCCGTGGCCGTGGTGTCCGGGGACACCGAGCTGACGTACGCCGGGCTGGACCGGCGGGCGAACCGGCTGGCGCGCCGGCTGGCCGCGCTCGGCGTGCGCCCGGAGACGGTGGTGGGCGTGGTCGCCGAGCGTTCGCCCGAGCTGATCGCCGCGCTGCTGGCGGTGGTGAAGGCCGGTGCGGCGTACCTGCCGATGGACGGCCGGCACCCGGCCGCCCGGCTCGCCGCGACGGCGGCGCAGGCGGGTGCGGCCGTCGTCCTGGTCGACGGGCCGAACGCGCGGCGGGGCCTGGCCGACGCCGCGCTGTTCGAGGGCGCCGAGGTGCTCCTCCGATCAGGTTGCGGGCCCACAT
>NZ_JBIVVI010000807.1:0-4272 GCF_044757675.1 Kitasatospora sp. NPDC091257 | reverse complement strand
GGGCTCGGCGGGGGACTGGGGGGAGGGTGCGGGCGTGGTCGGCACCGCGTTGGCGTCGACCATCACGGCGATCCGGACCGGGCGGCTGAGCTCACGGCTGAGGGCCTCGGTCAGCTGCGGCAGCAGCCGGCCCTCCAGCACCTGCTTGGCCCGCTCGTTCGGGGTCGCCAGCAGGGCGGTGTCGTGCATCATCCACATCGGCTGGGTGCGCTGCACCCACTGTTTGTCCATCTCCCCGACATCGGGGTCGTTGACCAGCCGCTCGACGACCCTGGCCCAGACCGGGACGAGGTCGCTGTTGACATCAGCCACTGGTGCACGCTTTCCAAGAACAAACCAGACAAGTTCTGCAACGGTAGTCAGCGAACAGGGCGGGATCAAGTCGTTGTCCACAGGCTGTGGGTAAGACGGGCGATCGCGGGCTGGTTTGACCCCCGTGCCCCGTCCCGCGTACCGTAACCAGGTCGAGTTGTCGATGGCCGCTGCCGCATGTCCGCGGGTCCACCCGCTCCATAAGGCGCGCAGCACGGGCGCCGTGGATTGCCTCAGACCCCAGCCGAACTGGGGCGATGGGCCGGATTTCCGAATCAGGGGAGATCACGCGGACGCACGGTGACGGCCAAGCGATTTCCCGTCATCCTACGATTCACCTCAGGAGCCCCCGAGTGAGCAAGCGCACCTTCCAGCCGAACAACCGTCGTCGCGCGAAGACCCACGGCTTCCGGCTGCGTATGCGTACCCGCGCCGGCCGTGCCATCCTGGCCGCCCGCCGTGGCAAGGGCCGCACCAGCCTGTCCGCCTGATCCGCGCCAGAGTCTGTTGTGCTGCCCTCCGAGAATCGGCTGCGGCGGCGCCAGGACTTCGCGACCGCGGTGAAACGCGGTCGTCGGGCCGGCCGGCCCCTTCTGGTCGTCCATCTCAGCAGAGACGGTGACCCGCAGGGGCAGACCGACCGGACCAGCGACTCCCGCCCGCACGTCGCCGAGGGGACTCCTTCGGCGCGTGCGGGTTTCGTCGTGAGCAAGGCCGTTGGCCCGGCGGTCGTCCGCAATCTGGTCAAGCGCCGGTTGCGTCACCTCGTTCGTGATCGTCTGTCCAGGCTGCCCGCCGGTAGCCTGATAGTGGTGCGTGCGCTGCCCCAGGCCGCGACCGCCTCGTACCAGGACCTCGAACGTGACCTGGACGCGGCACTCAAGCGGTTGCTGAGGACGGAGCCCGCCGCCACGGCGCCGACGGGAGCAGGTCGATGAAGTACCTGCTGATGGGTCTGATCAGGGTCTACCAGTGGACCATCAGCCCACTGCTCGGTCCGGTCTGCCGTTATTACCCCTCCTGCTCGCACTACGGCTACGAGGCCGTGAAGGTGCACGGGGCGGTGAAAGGCGGCGGGCTGACCGTGTGGCGCATCCTGCGCTGCAATCCGTGGACGCCCGGCGGGGTCGATCATGTCCCGCCGCGCAAGCATCCGGTGTGGCACCGGCGGTTGCGGGACTGGCTGAAGAGCCGGTCCGCCACCGGAGACCCGGTGACCGCCACCCCCGCCGGTCCGGACCCCGAGGGCCCGGCGACCATTGGTCCCGTGCGGCCAATCCACCTGTCCAAGGAGCCTGACCGGTGACCTTCTCCTTCCTGAATCCCCTGTACACAGCGGTGTCCTGGATCATCGTCCAGTTCCACTCGCTGTACAGCCACATCTTTGACCCGGACGGTGGCTGGGCCTGGGGTCTCGCCATCGCCTCGATGGTGGTCGTCATCCGGATCTGCCTGATCCCGCTCTTCGTGAAGCAGATCAAGGCGACCCGGGCCATGCAGGCGATCCAGCCGAAGATGAAGGCCATCCAGGAGCGCTACAAGAACGACCGGCAGCGCCAGTCCGAAGAGATGATGAAGCTGTACAAGGATGCGGGTACCAACCCGTTCTCCAGCTGCCTTCCCATCATCGTGCAGGCGCCGTTCTTCACCGCCCTCTACGGCGTGCTCGCCAAGGTCGCCAAGGGCCAGGACATCGGTGTCATCCACGGTGACCTGCTGGTGAGCGCCGGCAAGGCGCACATCTTCGGTGCCCCGCTCTCCGCGACCTTCGTCGGCAGCCCCGAGACCAGCGTCAAGATCGTCACCGCCGTGATGATCATCCTGATGTCGCTGTCGCAGTTCGTCACCCAGCGCCAGCTGATGACCAAGAACGTCGACCTCACGGTGAAGACGCCGTTCATGCAGCAGCAGAAGATGCTGATGTACGTCTTCCCGATCATGTTCGCCGTGATGGGCATCAACTTCCCGGTCGGTGTCCTGGTCTACTGGCTGACCACCAACGTCTGGTCGATGGGCCAGCAGCTGATCGTCATCCACAACAACCCGACCCCGGGCAGCATGGCCTTCCAGGAGCGCCAGGAGCGTCTGAAGAAGGCCGGCCGACTGCGTCCGGACGGTACGGAGATCAAGGGCGCGCT
This sequence comes from Kitasatospora sp. NPDC091257, assembly GCF_044757675.1. NCBI lineage: Bacteria > Bacillati > Actinomycetota > Actinomycetes > Kitasatosporales > Streptomycetaceae > Kitasatospora > Kitasatospora sp. NPDC091257. The sequence goes on along the minus strand of NZ_JBIVVI010000807.1, from coordinate 1,822 downwards.
CTGGGGCATGCTGCCCCCGTCCAAGGCGGCCGTGAGCGAGGCGGCCAGCGCCGCCGCGGTGGTCGAGGAATCGGTGCAGGCGCGCCGCCAGCAGCCCCGTCGGCAGAGCAAGGCCCAGCGCCAGCAGGGCGGCGTCGGACAGCCGACCGTGGAGCCGGGCAAGGACGCCCCGGCCGAGGAGCCCACCGACGCAGCTCCGGCCGACACCGCCCCGGCGGACTCCCCGGCCGATGCCGGTGGCAAGCCGGCGGCCGCCAAGCAGAGCACGGCCAAGCCGGCCGGTACCAAGCAGGGCACCCGGCAGCAGCCGAAGCGCGGTGGCGGCCAGCGGCCGAAGAAGAAGTCCTGACCGGCCCCAAGCCTGTTGTGACAGCCGCGAAGAGCTTCGTTCCCGGCCCGGCAGACGGGCCCATCTCCGAAGGAGTCCATCAGTGACGGAAGGCACCACCTCCGCCGTCGAGGCCGAGACCGCCGCCAGTTCCGACGAGAGCCTCATCTCCCGTCTGGAGCAGGAGGGCGACATCGCGGCGGACTACCTGGAGGGTCTGCTCGACATCGCCGACCTCGACGGTGACATCGACATGGACGTCGAGGGCGACCGCGCCCTGGTCTCCATCGTCAGTGACGGCAACGACCGCGCGCTGCAGCGCCTGGTCGGCCAGGACGGCGAGGTGCTGGAGGCCCTCCAGGAGCTGACCCGGTTGGCTGTCCACCGGGAGACCGGCGAGCGCAGCCGCCTCATGCTGGACATTGCCGGCTTCCGGGCCCGCAAGCGCGAGGAGCTGGCGGTGCTCGGGGCCAAGGCCGCGGAGCAGGCCAAGAGCAGTGGCGAGCAGGTCAAGCTGCGGCCGATGACTCCCTTCGAGCGCAAGGTCGTCCACGACGCGGTCGCCGCGGCCGGCCTGCGCAGCGAGTCCGAGGGCGAAGAGCCCCAGCGGTTCGTGGTCGTGCTGCCGGTCTGAGGCCGACAGGTCGACGACCGGCCGCCGTGGCGGCCGGAGAGCTTCACCGGACGTGACCCCGTCCGCCTCGTGCGGGCGGGGTCGTCGTCCCTTCTGGGATGTTTCACGTGAAACAGTGCGTTGAGCGGGTCGGTGGATCCGGGGATCGGAGAGGTCGAGATGGACACGGAGAACGCGGCTGCCGGCCGGCCGGGGGCGGACGTGGACCCGGCCGCTGAGGGGCGGGCCACCGAGCTGGAGCATCCTGGCGAGGCACCGGCCGTCGCCCGGGAGGTCTTCGGGGAGCGCTACGACGCCGCGGTCCGCTACACCGAGCTGCTGGCCACCGCGGGCGTGCAGCGCGGGCTGATCGGGCCCCGCGAGGTGCCCCGGCTCTGGGACCGCCACGTGCTGAACTGCGCGGTGCTGGCCGAGCTGCTGCCCTCCGGCATCACTCTGTGCGACGTCGGCTCCGGGGCCGGCCTGCCGGGCATCCCGGTGGCGCTGGCCCGTCCGGACGTCTCGGTGACGCTGCTGGAGCCACTGCTGCGCCGGACCACCTTCCTGGAGGAGGTCGTCCGGGAGCTGGGCCTGGACAATGTCACGGTGCTGCGCGGTCGCGCGGAGGAGATGGTCGGCAAGCTCGCGGTGGACGTGGTGACCGCCCGGGCGGTGGCGCCGCTGGACCGGCTGGCCGGCTGGGGCATGCCGCTGCTGCGCCCGCACGGACAGATGCTGGCGCTCAAGGGCGACAGCGCGGAGCAGGAGCTGGCCGAATCGCGGGCCGGTCTGGCCAAGCTGGGTGCGGTCGAGTGGAGCGTCATCGCGGTCGGCGAGGGCACCCTGGAGACCTCGACCCGGGTGATCCAGGTGAAGGCGGG
>NZ_JBIVVI010000806.1:0-4272 GCF_044757675.1 Kitasatospora sp. NPDC091257 | reverse complement strand
CCCGACGCCCGCCTCACCTGGCCCACCACCCACGCCCGCCCGAACGTGCACGCCTTCGAGGCCGGCCGCCCGCTCCGGGTGGCCGGGCTGGACTGGCCGGACGCCGGGGCCGGGCTCTCCGGGCACTCGGACGCCGACGTCGCCGCCCACGCCGCCTGCGACGCGCTGTTCTCGGCCGCCGGGATCGGCGACCTGGGCGCCCACTTCGGCACCGACCGCCCGGAGTGGGCCGGCGCGTCCGGGGTGAAGCTGCTCGGCGAGGCGGCCCGGCTGGTCCGCGAGGCGGGCTTCGAGATCGGCAACGTCGCCGTCCAGGTGATCGGCGTGCGGCCGAAGATCGGCAAGCGGCGGGACGAGGCGCAGGCGGCGCTGTCCGGGGCGGTCGGCGCCCCGGTGTCCGTCTCCGGCACCACCACCGACGGACTGGGCCTGACCGGCCGGGCCGAGGGGCTGGCCGCGATCGCCACCGCCCTGGTGTACGAACGGCGTTGAGCCGGTCGCGGTGAGCGGGCGGGAAGAAACCGCCCCTGACGGGTGTTCACCCGGTGTCCTCGGGGCCCGAGTCGCTACTGTTCGGCTCGGGCCCGTACGGGCTTCCGCTCGGGCCGAACCGCCGACGAGAAGAGGTAATCCGTGACCGCCCAGCTCTCCGACCGTGCCAAGGCGCTGCTCGACGACAAGAGCTTCGCCGTGGTCTCCACGATCCAGCCCGACGGCAGCCCCCAGGCCTCGGTGGTCTGGGTCAAGCGGGACGGCGACGACATCCTGTTCTCCACCGTCCAGGGCCGCCGCAAGCACCTCAACCTGGAGCGGGACCCGCGGGTCTCGATCCTCGTCAACCCGTCGGAGGACCCGTACGAGTACCTGGAGGCCCGCGGCGAGGTCTCGCTGACCACCGAGGGCGGCCGGGAGCTGATCGACGAGCTGGCCGCCAAGTACCGCGGCGTGGACAAGTACACCTGGGACGGTCCGGACGACGTCCGGGTGGTCGTCCGGCTCACCCCGCGCAAGGTGCTCGGCAGCATCTGACCCCGCCCGCGGGCCACTGTTTCCCCGGGATCACGCCCCCGTTGTCCCGGGGAATGTGGCGGGGCACCCCCTGCTGCCCACTACGCTTGACGCTGTGAGCATTCGTCTGTACGACACCAGCACCCGCCAGGTACGCGACTTCGTCCCGCTTGTACCGGGTTGTGTCTCGATCTACCTGTGCGGCGCTACCGTCCAGTCGGCGCCACACATCGGGCACATCCGGTCGTACCTCAACTTCGACATCATGCAGCGGTGGTTCGCCTACCGCGGCTACCAGGTGACCTTCGCCCGGAACGTCACCGACATCGACGACAAGATCATCGCCAAGGAGCGCGAGCTCGGCACGCCGTGGTGGCAGATCGGCTACGAGAACGAGCGCGCCTTCAACGACGGCTACGACGCGCTCGGCTGCCTGCGGCCGACCGTCGAGCCGCGGGCCACCGGGCACATCCCCGAGATGATCGCGATGATGCAGGGGCTCATCGCCAGGGGCCACGCCTACGCGGCCGACGGGAACGTCTACTTCGACGTGCGGTCGTACCCCGGCTACCTGGCGCTCTCCAACCAGAAGCTGGACGACCTGCGCCAGCCCGAGGGCGAGGGCGAGACCGGCAAGCGGGACCAGCGCGACTTCGCGATGTGGAAGGCCGCCAAGCCGGGCGAGCCGAGCTGGGAGACCCCGTGGGGCCCCGGCCGTCCGGGCTGGCACCTGGAGTGCTCGGCGATGGCCCACAAGTACCTGGGCGCGGCCTTCGACATCCACGGCGGCGGGCTGGACCTGATCTTCCCGCACCACGAGAACGAGATCGCCCAGTCCAAGGCCTACGGCGACGACTTCGCCAACTTCTGGGTGCACAACGCCTGGGTCACCATGGCCGGCGAGAAGATGAGCAAGTCGCTGGGCAACTCGGTGCTGGTCTCCGAGATGGTCCGGGCGTGGCGGCCGATCGTGCTCCGCTACTACCTGGCCGCCCCGCACTACCGCTCGATGATCGAGTACAGCGAGGAGTCGCTGCGCGAGGCCGAGGCCGGTTTCGGCCGGATCGAGGGCTTCATCCAGCGCGCCGTCGAGCGCTGCGGCACGGTCGACGCGGCGCCCGAGGTGCCGCCGGCCTTCGCCGAGGCGATGGACGACGACTTCGGCGTCCCGCAGGCGCTGGCCGTCGTGCACACCGCCGTCCGCCAGGGCAACAGCGCCCTGAACGCGGACGACAAGGAGAGCGTGGTGGCGCGACTGGCCGAGGTCCGTGCGATGCTCGGTGTACTGGGCCTCGACCCGCTCGACCCGCACTGGGCCGGGACGGAGCGCGGCGAGGACCTTCACGGTGTGGTCGACTCGCTGGTCCGCCTGGTCCTGGACCAGCGGCAGGCGGCGCGCGAGCGCAAGGACTTCGCCACCGCGGATGCCATCCGCGACCAGCTCGGCCTGGCCGGGCTGGCGATCGAGGACACCCCGTCCGGCCCGCGCTGGACGATCAACAGCCAGTAACCCCATCCGACGATCGGGGTGATGGGTGGGCCGTACCGGACCGGTGCGGCCCTCCCGCATGACGTACGCATGTCGTCGGCGGCCACCGGGCAGACCGGGGCGGTCGGGGCATGCCGGACAGACAGGAAGTACAGCCATGGCCGGCAACAGCCAGCGCAGGAACCGCCGCAACCCCGGATCGAAGAAGGGCGCGTCTGTCGGTACCGGCGGGCACAGCCGGAAGGCGCTCCAGGGCAAGGGTCCGACCCCGCCCGGTGCGGAGCGCAAGGGTCACCCCAAGCAGCGCGCCGCCAACGCCGCGATCAAGCGCGAGCGGGACGCCAAGGCCCGGGCCGGCATGCGCCGGGCCGGCGGCGGCGGTCGCGGCGGCCGCGGCGGCGCGGGCAGCGCCGAACTGGTCTTCGGCCGCAACTCGGTGGTCGAGGCCCTGCAGGGCGACGTGCCGGCCAACGCGCTGTACGTCCAGCAGTTCATCGACACCGACGACCGGGTCCGTGACGCCTTCCAGGCCGCCAACGACCGCGGCATCCCGCTGATGGAGGCCCCGCGGCCCCAGCTGGACCAGATGACCGGCGGGATGAACCACCAGGGCCTGGTGCTCCAGGTGCCGCCGTACGAGTACGCGCACCCCGAGGACCTCCTGGCGGACGCCGCCGACGCCGGCCAGGACGCGCTGATCATCGCGCTGGACGGCGTGACCGACTCGCGCAACCTGGGCGCCGTGGTCCGCTCCGCCGCCGCCTTCGGCGCGCACGGCGTGGTCATCCCCGAGCGCCGCGCGGCCGGCATGACCGCCGGTGCCTGGAAGACCTCCTCCGGCGCCGCGGCCCGGCTGCCCGTCGCCCGGGCCACCAACATGACCCGCGCCCTGGAGGCCTACCAGAAGGCCGGCCTGATGGTGGTCGGCCTGGCCGCCGACGGCGAGGCCGAGATCGGCGACCTGGAGCTGCTGACCGGTCCGGTGGTGATCGTCGCGGGCAGCGAGGGCAAGGGCCTGTCCCGGCTGGTCTCGGAGACCTGCGACATGCGGGTCCGGATCCCGATGTCCGGCCTGACCGAGTCGCTGAACGCCGGTGTCGCGGCGGGCATCGTGCTGTACGAGGCCGCGCGGCTGCGCGCCAAGCGCTGAGAGCTGAGTGCTGAGAGCTGAGCGCTGAGAGCTGAGCGCTGAGAGCTGAGCGCTTGGTGCTTGGAGCTCGGTGCCGAGCGCTTGGTGCTGAGCACGGCCGGGGCGCGGAGCGCAGGCGATCTTCCGAATTCCCCGCAATCCGAGTGGAAGGCGATCGGGCCCGATCGGGCCCGATCGCTTTTTTCATGATCACTTCAAGTGTGCGCCGGACATCCACCCGGCAGAGTGTCCTAAGCGGCCGTCACCCGGTTAGACGGGCGTGGACACCAGAACACCTCGGCGCCCCCTGTTCGGCAACGGCAGTTCCGGGATAGACGCGGGCCCCGCCCTCAACACCGTCAAGGTGGAGTCGGACCCTTCGCGGCTCAGCAGCACCCAGGCGAGCTTCCGGCTGCGGCTCGGCGCCCCGACGGCGCCGCTGATCGAGGCCCCGGCCGGACTGCTGTCCACCGGCGCCGCGTTCGGCGACCCGTACGCCAACCAGGGCCTGATCCGCCGTCCGCTGGTCACCCCGCAGGTCGTCGTGCCCGCCTCCGCCGTCCCGGCGCTGGCCGGGGCCGGGGCCGGCGGCGCGCCGCGCCGCAAGGGCCGGGTCACCGCCGTCACCTGGACCGGCCAGGCACCC
>NZ_JBIVVI010000805.1:0-4284 GCF_044757675.1 Kitasatospora sp. NPDC091257 | reverse complement strand
GTACCCGGGAGACTCCCGGACGGTGCCCCGGGCCGCAGTCGTGGGAAGATGGGAGGAACTATTTCGATCGGACGAGACTGTCCGGTCCCCGGGAAACCGGTCAGCGATGATCCGGACACCCCCGGCCCCGGACCAACGGAGAATCGGACCAAGGTGCCCGCGACCCCCAGCAATGTGCCAGAGCCCAGCCGTACCGACCCGGCGCTGATCCGCAACTTCTGCATCATCGCCCACATCGACCACGGCAAGTCGACGCTCGCAGACCGGATGCTGCAGATCACCGGCGTCGTCGACCCCCGGCAGATGCGTGCCCAGTACCTCGACCGCATGGACATCGAGCGTGAGCGCGGCATCACCATCAAGTCGCAGGCGGTCCGCCTCCCGTGGGCGCCGAAGACCGGCCCGAACGCCGGGGCGACGCACATCCTCAACATGATCGACACCCCCGGCCACGTGGACTTCACGTACGAGGTGTCCCGTTCCCTCGCCGCGTGCGAGGGCACCGTCCTGGTGGTCGACGCGGCCCAGGGCATCGAGGCGCAGACCCTCGCCAACCTGTACCTGGCGCTGGAGAACGACCTCACGATCGTCCCGGTCCTCAACAAGATCGACCTCCCGGCCGCCCAGCCGGAGAAGTACGCCGCCGAGATCGCCCACATCATCGGCTGTGACCCGTCCGACGTGCTCCAGGTCAGCGCCAAGACCGGCCTGGGCGTCGAGGACCTGCTGGACCACATCGTCAACACCGTCCCGGCCCCGGTCGGCGTCAAGGACGCCCCGGCCCGCGCGATGATCTTCGACTCGGTGTACGACTCCTACCGCGGCGTGGTCACCTACGTCCGTGTCGTGGACGGCCAGCTCACCAAGCGCGAGCGCATCGCGATGATGTCCACCGGCGCCACCCACGAGCTGCTGGAGATCGGCGTCATCTCGCCCGAGCCGAAGGTCGCGGACGGCCTCGGCGTCGGCGAGGTGGGCTACATCATCACCGGTGTGAAGGACGTCCGGCAGTCCAAGGTCGGTGACACGATCACCTCGATGCACAAGGGCGCCACCGAGCCGCTCGGCGGCTACAAGGACCCGCGCCCGATGGTGTTCTCCGGCCTGTACCCGCTGGACGGCTCGGACTACCCGCTGCTGCGCGACGCCCTGGACAAGCTGCGTCTCAACGACGCCGCGCTGGTGTACGAGCCGGAGACCTCGGTCGCGCTCGGCTTCGGCTACCGCTGCGGTTTCCTCGGCCTGCTGCACCTGGAGATCATCCGGGAGCGCCTGGAGCGCGAGTTCAACCTCGACCTGATCTCCACCGCCCCGAACGTGGTCTACCGGGTGGTGATGGAGGACGGCACCGAGCACACGGTCACCAACCCGAGCGAGTTCCCGACCGGCAAGATCTCCGAGGTGTTCGAGCCGGTCGTGCGCGGCACCATCCTGGCGCCCAACGAGTTCGTCGGCGCGATCATGGAGCTCTGCCAGTCCCGCCGCGGCAACCTCCAGGGCATGGACTACCTCTCCGAGGACCGGGTCGAGCTGCGCTACACCCTGCCGCTCGCGGAGATCGTCTTCGACTTCTTCGACCAGCTGAAGTCCAAGACCCGCGGCTACGCCTCGCTGGACTACGAGCCCATCGGCGAGCAGGCCGCCCAGCTGGTGAAGGTCGACATCCTGCTGCACGGCGACCCGGTGGACGCGTTCTCCGCGATCGTCCACAAGGACAAGGCCTACAGCTACGGCGTGATGATGGCGGGCAAGCTCCAGAAGCTCATCCCCCGCCAGCAGTTCGAGGTCCCGATCCAGGCGGCCATCGGCTCCCGGGTGATCGCCCGTGAGACGGTCCGCGCGATCCGCAAGGACGTCCTCGCCAAGTGCTACGGCGGTGACATCTCCCGTAAGCGGAAGCTGCTGGAGAAGCAGAAGGAAGGCAAGAAGCGGATGAAGATGGTCGGCAGCGTGGAGGTCCCGCAGGAGGCCTTCATCGCCGCGCTGTCCACCGACGCCGAGACGCCGAAGGACAAGAAGTAGCGGCACGGCGGCGACGCACGCCGGAAGGGCCCGGGCACCCGCCCGGGCCCTTCCTGCGTTTCCGGAGCCCCCGGCCCCCCGGCCCCGGCACGTCCGGCGCTTCCGGCAGCGGCCGGCGGGGACGGCGGGCCTACTTCAGGCTGTTGAGGACCACGGCGACGATCGCCGCCTTCGCCAGCCGCCCCGCGGTGCCGGTGAACACGGTGGGCCGCATCGAGTCGTCCGGGCGGACCACCTGGAGCAGCCCGTCCCGCCGGCCGAGGCTCACGCACTGCACCTGGTACCGGAACGAGAACGGCCCCTCGGTGCGCCCGTCCAGCAGCCTGCCGAGGTACTGGCCCTGCGGCAGGGCGGTGGCGCAGCCCATCCGCAGGGTGCCGATGCCGGGGACGGTGACCGCGGCGGCGTCGCCGATCACATGGACGTCCGGGTGGGAGACCGACCGCAGGTGGTCGTCCACCACGGCCCGGCCGCGCCCGTCCACGGCCAGTCCGGCCTCGGCGGCCAGCGGGTGCGGCTCCAGCGAGGCGGCCCAGACGACGAGGTCGGCCTCGATCGGGCCGGCGGTGGTGCGCAGCCCGTCCGGGGTGACCTCGGTGACGGTGGTGTTCTCGTGGACGCTCGCGCCGAGCCGGGCGAGGACGCGCCGGACGTGGGCCCGGCCCTTGGCCGAGTAGACGCCGCCGACCAGGCCGGACGCGACGATCCGCACCTGCCAGGAGGGGTGGGCCTCGGCGAGTTCGGTGGCCAGCTCGATGCCGGTGGCGCCGCCGCCGACCACGGCCAGGGGGCCGGGCCGGTCGGCCGTGTCGATCCGGCGGCGCAGCTCGGCGGCGCGCTCCGCCGGGTAGGCGAGCTGTTCGGCGCCGGGGACGGCGTGCCAGGCGGTGCGGCTGCCGAGGGCGTGGACCAGGGTGTCGTACCCGAGGGTGGTGCCGTCGTCGAGCCGGACCTCGTGCGCGGCCGGGTCGAGTCCGACGGCCCGGGCCCGGCGGTGGGTGATCCGGCCGCCGCGGGTGAGGTCGCCGACGGTGGGCCAGTCGCGGCCGCGGCCGGCCGCGGTCTCGTGCTGGCGGATGCGGTGCAGGATCCGCTCCTCGGGGGCGACCAGGGTGACGTCGTGGTGCCGGCCGGCGCCCTTGGCCGCGGTGAGCCCGGCGTACCCGGCGCCCAGTACGACGATCCGTTGCCCGGTGGTGGTGCTGCTCATCTCGTCCGCCTCCTCGCGAGGGCGCTCCGGTGGAGCGCTGTTCGGGAAGGGGACGAGGCAGCCGGCCGGGGTGTGACGGTGACCCGTGTCACAGCTCCACGGCGGGGACCCGGGCGAGCTTCTCGGGGTTGACCACGACGTGCGCCTCGGCGATCCGCCCGTCGGCCACGGTGAAGGCGAGGACGCCGCCGACCGTGCCGGTGGCCCGGTCGTACCAGACCAGTCCGGGCTCGCCGTTGACCACCGCGGTGGTGGTGGCGGTGTCGGGGGTGAACCACTTGGCGACCAGGCCGGCCACCATCCGGGCCACCCGGTCGGCGCCGTGGATCGGGCGGACTCCGGCGCGGACGATGCCGCCGCCGTCGGAGTGCCAGACCACGTCGGGGTCGAGGACCTCCATCAGGGCGAGGATGTCGCCGCGGGTGCTGGCGGCGGCGAAGGCCTCGACGGCCTGGCGGTGCTCGGCCCGGTCGGTCCCGCCGGTGCGCCGGGCGGCGTCCTGCGCGCGGCCGCCGTCGCGGACCCGGCGGCGGGCCCGGGAGGCGAGCTGGCGGGCGGCGTCGGGGGTGCGTTCCAGGGAGGCGGCGATCTCCTCGAAGCCGACCGCGAAGACGTCGTGCAGCACGAAGGCGGCCCGTTCGGCGGGGGTGAGCTGTTCCAGTACGGCCAGCAGGGCGAGCGAGACGGACTCGCCGCGTTCGGCCAGTTCGGCGGGGGAGTCGGGGCCGGTGGCGTAGGTGACGGCGGGCTCGGGCAGCCACTCGCCGTAGTAGGCCTCGCGGCGGGCCCGGGCGGAGCCCAGCTGGTCGTAGCAGAGCCGGGTGACGACGGTGGTGAGGAAGGCGCGCGGGTCGGCGACGGCGGAGCGGTCGGCGGCCCGCCAGCGCAGCCAGGCGTCCTGGAGGACGTCCTCGGCGTCGGTGAACGAGCCGAGCAGCCGGTAGGCGACCGAGCCCAGGTAGCGGCGGTTCGCCTCGAAGGCGTCCGGCGTCCGCGGAGTACCGGAGGCAGCGGGAGTACCGGGGGCAGCGGGGGTGCCGGGGGCAGCGGGG
>NZ_JBIVVI010000804.1:0-4288 GCF_044757675.1 Kitasatospora sp. NPDC091257 | reverse complement strand
AGGGGGCAGGCATGTCCGTACCACCCGTCAGGCGCAGGGCAGTTGGCAGGTTCCGGACCGCGATCGGCGCACTGGTCGTCGCCCTGGCGGCGGGAGCGGCGGTCACCCTGCCGGCCGCCGAGGCGCAGGCGGCCGGCGCCAAGGGCGGCAAGGTGGTCTACCTGACCTTCGACGACGGCCCCAGCCCCGCCTACACGTCCAAGGTCCTGGCGACGCTCGGCCGGTACGGGGTGCGCGCGACCTTCTTCGAGATCGGGCAGAACGTCTCCGCCCACCCCGCGGTGACCGCGCAGGTCGCCAAGCAGGGCCACAGCGTGCAGAACCACTCCTGGTCCCACCCGGACCTGAGCAGGCTGTCCGCGGCCGCGCTCAACGCGCAGGTGGCCGACACCGACAAGGTCATCCGCGCGCAGACGGGCCGTACCCCGAGCTGCCTGCGCCCGCCGTACGGCGCCGTCAACGGCACGGTGCGTTCGAAGGCCGCGGCGCTCGGCAAGCAGGTCGTGCTCTGGTCGGTGGACCCGGCGGACTGGTCCCGCCCCGGCGCGGCCGCGATCAGGTCGCGGGTGCTGAACAACGTCCGTCCCGGTTCGGTGATCCTGCTGCACGACGGCGGCGGCGACCGCAGCCAGACGGTGGCCGCGCTGCCGGGGATCATCTCCACGCTCAAGGCGCGCGGGTACGGCTTCGCCACCCTCTGCGGCTGAGTCCGGTCAGCGGCAGAGGGTGGCGGCGGCGGGCGGCGCGGCCGGGCCCGCCCGTCGAGCGGGTCCGGGCCCGGTCAGCTCTGCCCGTTGAGGACGAGGGCCCAGGCGAGGCAGGCCAGGGCGCCGGTCGACAGCAGGGCGCGCAGCACGTTGAAGCGCACCCAGCGCGCCTCGAAGCGGCTGCGCACCGCGGCCGGGTCGGCGATCCGCTGGGCCGACCCGGCGGCTTCGAGCTCGTCGTTCAGCGGGATGTTGACCGAGCGGGTGACCCCGATCATCGCGACGTACAGCACCAGCGCGGCGATGGTCGCGGGCAGGACGTCGTGCCCGTCCGAGGGCAGGTGCAGGGCGACCGCCGCCGCGGTGGCGAGCAGGGCGCCGACGAAGCCGAGGACGAACCAGCCGTTCAGGATCGCCTTGTTGACGCGCTGCATGACCTCGATGAAGGTGCGGTCGTCGACCCGCGCGAGTGCCGGCATGACCGAGCACGAGTAGCCGTAGAACAGTCCCGCGGTCAGTCCACAGGTGACCGTGGCCGCCACCAGGACGAGTGTGCGTGCCGTTTCCATCGTCGTGAGCCCCTCACTTCTCGCAGCCGGTGTCGCCGTGCCGCGGTCGCCGTGTTCCGGTCCGTACCCCCGTGCGCAGATCATCCGGCATTCGGGCGGTGCGAGCCACCTCGATCACTCAAGAGTCTCTCAAATGACGAAGCGTCAAATAATGTCCCGCCGTCTACACTTGGCGTCATGGACACTCTGACGGGACTCCTCGACGGCCCCAAGGCCCGTGGCGCGTTCCTGCTGCGCTCCATCCTCACCCCGCCGTGGTCGCTGCGGATCGAGGACCGGGCCCCGCTCTCGGTGGTGACGATGGTCCGCGGCGACGCCTGGATCCTGCCCGAGCGCGGCACCCCGCTGCTGCTGCACCCGGGTGACGTGGCGATCGTGCGCGGCCCGGAGCCGTACACCGTGGCGGACGACCCCGACACCCCGGTGGACGTGATCGTCGGCCCGGGCCAGGTCTGCACCAAGGGCGGGGTGGACGTCTCCGAGGTGATGTCGCTCGGCGTCCGGACCTGGGGTCAGGGTCGGGAGGGCGACCGGGCCTCCTCGGTGGTGCTCTCCGGCACCTACCAGGCCGAGCACGAGATCGGCCAGCGGCTGCTCGGCTGCCTGCCCGCACTGCTGGTCCGCCCGGCCGGCACCGGTGCCGACGACACCCTGGTGCACCTGCTGGCCGCCGAGATAGGGCGCAACGAGCCCGGCCAGGAGCTCGTCCTGGACCGCATCCTGGACCTCCTGGTGGTCTCCGTGCTGCGCGCCTGGCTGGCCGCCCCCGACTCCGGTGCCCCCGCCTGGTACCGCGCCCAGCACGACCAGGTGGTCGGCCCGGTGCTGCGGATGATGCACGACGACCCGGCCACCGCCTGGACGGTCGCCGAACTGGCCCAGCGGGTCGGGGTCTCCCGGGCCGGTCTGGCCCGCCGCTTCACCGCCCTGGTCGGGGAGCCCCCGATGGCGTACCTGGCGGGCTGGCGCCTGGCGGTCGCCGCCGACCTGCTGCGCGAGCCCGAGTGCACCGTCGCCTTCGCCGCCCGCAAGGTCGGCTACAGCAATGCCTTCGCCCTCTCGGCGGCCTTCAAGCGGGTGCGCGGCGTCAGCCCGCAGGAGCACCGCCGGACGGCGGCCACGGGCACCCCGTCGCAGCAGGCGGGCTTCTCGGGGCCGGCGGAGACGGTGATCCTGGCGGGCTGAGCGGGCTGAGCGGGCTGAGCGGGCTGAGCGGGCTGAGCGGGCTGAGCGGGGCGTTTCCATTTGCCTAATCCATTTAGGCAATCCCATACTGTCCGTAGACAGCCGACGTGACCGTACGGGAGAACACACATGGCAAGGGCAGGGCTGACCGTCGAACGCCTGGTCGTCGCGGGCGCCGAGCTCGCCGACCAGGTCGGCTTCGACCAGGTGACCGTCGCCGCGGTCGCCCGCGGCTTCGGCGTGCAGACGGCCAGCCTCTACTCCCACGTCAAGAGCTCCCACGACCTCAAGACCCGGATCGCCCTGTACGCCCTGGAGGAACTCGCCGACCTCGTCGCCGACGCCCTCGCCGGCAGGGCGGGCCGCGACGCCCTCGCCGCCTTCGCCGACGCCTACCGCGACTACGCGGCCCGCCACCCCGGCCGCTACGACGCCACCCGGCTGCGCCTGGACGCCGCGACGGCCGCCGCCAGCGCGGGCGTCCGGCACGCCCAGATGACCAGGGCGATCCTGCGCGGCTACGACCTGGGCGAACCGGAGCAGACCCACGCGGTGCGCCTGCTCGGCAGCGTCTTCCACGGCTACATCAGCCTGGAGGCGGCCGGCGGGTTCAGTCACACCGCCGTCGACCCGCGACAGTCCTGGGACTGGATCATCGACTCCCTCGACGCCCTGCTGCGCGCCGGCGGGCCCCGTACGACCGGTTGATCCACCCCCTCCGCACGCCCCGACGAACCGAAGAGCAGCACCATGACGACGATCACCACCCCCGTCACCGAGGCCCTCCTCCACGGCCACCTCGACCTCGAACACACCGCCCGCGGCCTGCTGCCGCACCGCCTGCCCGCCGCCGCCCGCCGGCGGATCCCCGACGAACAGCTCGCGATGGCCGAGTCCCAGCCCTCCGGCGTCCGGCTCGCCTTCCGCACCCGCGCCACCGCCGTCACGCTGCACGCCGTCCCCACCAAGCGCGCCTACCCGGGCGTCCCGAACGTCCCCGACGGCGTCCACGACCTCCTGGTGGACGGCCGGCTCGCCGCGCAGAGCACCGTCCCCGGCGGCAACCTGCGCACCGTCGACCTCGCCACCGGCCGCTTCGAACTGACCGAAGGACCGTCCGGCAGCGCCCGGTTCACCGGCCTGCCGGAACGCGACAAGACCGTCGAGATCTGGCTCCCGCACACCGAGACCACCGAACTGATCGCCCTCGACACCGACGCCCCGATCGAGCCGATCCCCACCGGCAGCCGCAAGCACTGGCTGCACCACGGCAGTTCGATCAGCCACGGCTCCAACGCCGCCCACCCCACCGGTACTTGGCCCGCCCTGGTGGCCAACGGCGCCGGTCTGGACCTGACCAACCTCGGCTTCGGCGGCGGCGCCCTGCTCGACCCCTTCACCGCGCGCGCCATCCGCGACACCCCTGCGGACCTGATCAGCCTCAAGCTCGGCATCAACCTGGTGAACACCGACCTGATGCGGCTGCGCGCCTTCACCCCGGCCGTCCACGGCTTCCTGGACACCGTCCGGGACGGCCACCCGACCACACCGCTGCTGGTCGTCTCCCCGCTGCTCTGCCCGCTCCACGAAACCGTGCCGGGCCCGCTCGCCCCCGACTTCAGCAGCGGCACCCTGCGCTTCCGCGCCACCGGCGACCCCGCCGACGTGGCCGCCGGCCGGCTCACCCTCACCGTCATCCGCGCCGAACTGGCCCGCATCGTCGCCGAACGCCGGGCCGACGGCGACCAGCACCTGCACCACCTGGACGGCCTGGCCCTCTACGGCGAGCCCGACCACGACGCCCACCCGCTCCCCGACGGCCTCCAC
>NZ_JBIVVI010000803.1:0-4290 GCF_044757675.1 Kitasatospora sp. NPDC091257 | reverse complement strand
CGGGCCGGCCGGGGCGTCCGACGTACCCGGGACATTCGGGCGGCGCCGACCCGGAGGCGGTCACCGAGGTCGTCCGGCCCAGGTCCGGGGCGGGAGGCGGAGGCGGCTCGCCCTCCTGGCAGGACGGCATCGGGCCCGGCGGTCCCGCTCCGGCCGGAGGCCCCGGCGGACGCCCGGGCTCCGACGGCCCGTTCGAGGGCGCCTTCCCGGACGCGCTGCGCGGCCGCTTCATCCCGCTGGGCCGGGCCGGGGCCGGTTCCGAGGGCACCGTCTGGTACGTCCGGCGCACCGACGGAGGCGGTGACGCGGCCGTCAAGGTGGCCGTCGCCGGCCACCCGATGGACCACGACCTGCTCGCCCACCTGCGCAACGACGGCTTCCGCCGGCACGTCCCGCACCTGATCGACTTCGGCCGGGTCGGCCACCACGGCGCCCAGGTGGACTGGGTGGCCATGGAGTACCTGCCGGTCACCCTCGCCGCGCACGTCGCCGGGCTGTGGCGGGAGGGCGGTCACGGCGACCGGCGGACCGCCGAGCAGATCGTCTACGAGCTCGTCGCCCTGCTCGACTTCTGGCAGCAGCGGATCAAGCGCAACCCGCTGGACTTCAAGCCCGCCAACATCCTGGTGCGCCCCGGCAGCGGGTCCGGGGAGTTCGTGATCGCCGACTTCGGCGGCGTCGACCGGCTCACCGACAGCCGCCGGTTCACCTCCGCGATGATGGTCACCGTCGCCTACATGGCCCCCGAGCAGCTGGCCGGCAAGAACCACCAGGCCGGGCCCTGGTGGGGGCTCGGCAACGTGCTGTACGAGCTGTTCGTCGGCCGCCCGCGCTTCATCGGCGCGGACGGCGAGCGCCCGGCCGACCAGGAGCTGGAACTGGAACTGGTCATGGGTGAGGAGGTGGACCTCTCAGCCGTCCGCGACCCGCGCCAACTGCTGCTCCTCCAGGGGCTGTTCACCAAGAAGCCGGAGGACCGCTGGACCGCGCCGCAGGTCCGCGGCTGGCTGGCCGGCGGCACCCCCGAGGTGATCCGCCGCCGGCCGCAGGCGCAGGCCCGGGCGCACCGGCCGGTCACCTTCCTCGGCAACCCGTTCACCGACCCGGTCCGGCTCACCGAGGCGCTGCTCAAGAACTCCGGCGCGGCGGCCCGCTGGCTCTCCACCGGGGGAGCGGAACGGGTGCGCGACTGGCTGCGGGACGAGGTCGAGGACACCGTCTTCGACCTGCACTACCTCTCCGACGTGGCCCGGGCGCCCGGCTCCCGGCGCGAGTCCGTGGCGGCGGTCGCGGTGCTCGCCCTGGGCGCCGCCTTCGCCCCGGGCACCGTCCCGCACTACCGCGACCGCCCGATCGACACCACCGGCCTGGAACGCGTCGTCACCGAACCGGACGGCGCCGAGTTCATCGACGAACTGGTCCGGGGCGGGGCGCCGACCGTGGTCGCCCGCTACGACTGCTTCCACCCCGAATGCGCGGGCGAGCACTGCTCCCGGCTGCTCGCGCTGGCCGGACTGCCGGAAGTGCTGGCCGAGGTGGACCGGCTGGCGCGCACCGTCGGCGGCGGCCGGCGCGGCGGCGACGGGCTCAGCCCCGAGGAACGCGAAGAGGCGCACCGGCAGGCGGTCTGGCTGAGCATCCGGCCCGAGGAGCGCGCACGGCTGCTCGGCCGGCTCTCGCCGCTGCCCGCCGCCCTGCACCGGCTGCCGCTGCCCGAGCGGGTGTCCGAGCTCGCGGCCGTGGTGGCCGCCACGGTGGTGGACGGCGCGCTGGCGGTGGACGCGGGCGCCCGCACCGCCGCACGGGCGGCGGCCCGCAGGCCGGCGCCGGACCCGGCGGCGGCCACCGCCCGGGACGTGGTGCGGCGCCGCTGGTCCGCGCTGCGGCGCCGGGCGGTGGGCGCCGACCCGGCGCAGCCGGGCGGGCGGGCGGCCCTGATCGCGGCGGAGGCACTGCGGCGGCGCGGCCGGGGACGGTCCGAGCAGCGCGAGCGGCCCGAGCCGGAGGCCGGGGTACGACAGGAAGGGCGGGTGGCCCGGCTGTGGCACAACCGGCGCCGGCGGCCCCCGGTGGACCGGCGGGCCCGACTGGCGGCCTGGTGGCCCTACGCCCGCGCCGCGCTGCCGCGCCGCGCCGGGGCGGTCCTGCTGCTGCTCCTCGCCTTCGGACTGCTGCTGTGGGCGGGAGCGGTGCTCCGCTACCCGGTCGAGGCGGGCGACAAGCTCGACCTCTCGCCCGCGGGCGCCTTCGGCGGACACCTGCGCAACGCCGGCGACCACGCGGCCCGGCAGGTGGTCGGACAGCTCGGTGCGGGGCTCGTGGCGGCCGCCGTGATCGCCTTCTTCCCCGCCCGGGTGGGCATCGGCACGGCGCTGCTGACCGGGGCCGGGGCCCTCGCCATCGGCTACCTGCGGCTCGGGCCGCCGATGACCGCGCCGGCGACGCCGCAGTCGGTGGCCGACCGGGTGGTCGTGTTCGAGGGCGGGATGGGGAGCTGGGCCGGCATCGCGGCGGTGGTGGCGATCGTGGTCTCGCTCGTCCTGGTGGAACGGGCCTCCAACCGGCTGCTGAAGCCCGCCCAGGAGGCACGCACCCAGGTCCGGGCGGCCTGGCGGCGGCTGGACGAGCGGAGCGCGGAGCAATCGCCCGGGGCCGCCGGCGGCGAACGGGTGTGGAGCGCGCCGTCCGGGCGGTGGCGGACGGGCGGCGCGGGGACCCGCGACCGGGTGCGGTTCGCGCTCGGGACGACGGCGGTGCTGGTGCTGCTGCTGTGGGGGGCGGTCGAGGTCAGGCTCGCGGCCACCGGGGTGCACCGGACGCCCGGCTCCTGGGGGACGGGACAGAGCGGCGCGGCCTACCAGGCCGGGTTCGTCCTGCTGCTGGCGGTGGTGTCGCTGGTGAGCGCCCTCGGGACTCCGGCCACCGCCCGGGGGCTGTTCGCGCTCTGGGTCCCGGCCACCCTGTTCCTGGGGGCCTGGCCCGGGCCGCTGGGACCGGTCGAGGCACTGCGGATACCGGTGTTCGAGGGGCCGTTCAGGTCGATCGCCGGGCTGTGGGGGCACGGGGCCTTCTGGGCCGCCCTGCTGGTGATGCTGCCACTGGCGGCGTACGGGGGGCTGCGGACGGTCCGGGGACGGGCGGGGCGCAGCTGAGGGGCGACGACTGACAGCTGGCAGCGGACAGATGACAGATGACGAGTGACGGATGACAGCTGACAGATTTCGAAATCTGTCAGCTGTCATCCGTCATCTGTTCCGTGTTCCCTGTTCCGTGTTCGCTGCGGCCCGTTCTCTGCCGGCGCTCAGCCGACCAGTCGGGAGAGCTCGATCGAGTGTCCCGTCCGCTCCACCTTCGCTCGCAGGTAGCGGACGTTGCTCGCCGACAGGTGCACGCCCGTCGGCACCCGGTGCCGCACGACGATCCCCAGCTCGGCCAGCTGCGCCGCCTTGTCCGGGTTGTTGCTCAGCAGGTCGATGCCCGTGGCGCCGAGCGCGGCGAGCATCTGGGCGGCCGCGGTGTAGTCCCGGCCGTCCTCGGGCAGGCCGAGGGCGGTGTTGGCGTCGTACGTGTCCAGGCCGGAGTCCTGGAGGGCGTACGCGTCCAGCTTGTTGTAGAGCCCGATGCCGCGGCCCTCCTGCCGCAGGTAGAGCAGGTACCCGCCGGCCTCGCTGATCCGCTCCACCGACTCGCGCAGCTGCGGCCCGCAGTCGCAGCGGTCGGAGCCGAAGACGTCGCCGGTCAGGCACTCGGAGTGCAGCCGCACCAGCGGCGTCCCGCCCTCGGGGACCGTGCCGAGCGCGAGCGCCAGGTGCTCGGCACCGTCGGCGAGGCCGTGGAAGGTGAAGGTCTCCGCCTCGGCGCGGTAGCCGTCGGGGAAGGTCAGCGGGATGCGCACACGCGAGCGCACCGTGGCGGAGCCGGGCTGCGGCATGGGTGGGCCTCCGTGGATCGGGGGTGGACCGGGACGAATCCGGGGTGGACCGGGACGAACCGGGTGGGTTCGACCGGTCCGGACGGATCGCGGTGGATCGGAGGTCGACCGTACTAGGTAGTTCCAATTTGAACAACTACCGGGCCGATGGGGCGGGGATCGACCGCGGAGGCGCACAACACCCCACCGGTCCCGACTGTTCCCACCAGGCCTTCCAGCATGTGGATGGTGCGGGACCCGCGGTGTGGACACTGCGAGACTTGCCGCGTTTCCTGGGCACGTCCCTCAGGCCCGCCGGGACACCGCGCACGCCCATCGACGACCACGGAAGGGTCCTGACCAGATGCCGCTGACCCGCG
>NZ_JBIVVI010000802.1:0-4296 GCF_044757675.1 Kitasatospora sp. NPDC091257 | reverse complement strand
GCCGGCCCTTCGCGTCAGTGCGCGGCGTGCGGGTCCCCGGCGGCCCGCGGCTCCCCGGCGACCGGCAGGTCCCCGGCGGCCCGCGGGACGAAGCGCGCGAACGGGTCGGCGACCTCCGCGCAGTGCTCGGACAGCAGGGCCCGGAAGCGGTCGAGCAGTGCCGCGTGCCGGGCGTCGACCGCGAGGTTGACCAGTTCGCCGGGGTCGGCCGCGAGGTCGAAGAGCTGCTCCCGATGGTCGCCCCAGGCGTAGCACACGTACTTGTGCCGCCCGGCGCGGACCATCCGGCCCAGGGCGTTGTTGAAGCCGGGGATCTCCCAGCGGGTCTCGACCACCACGCTGTCGTGCGGCCGCGGGGCGCGGACGCTGCGGCCGGGCAGCCCGTCGGGCCCCTCGATGCCGGCCAGGTCGCAGAGCGTCGGGATGAGGTCCAGCCCGGCCGCGACCAGCCGTTCGTCGACGGCGCCGGCGGCCACCCCGGGCGCGGAGACCACCAGGGGCACCCGCACGCACTCCTCGTACAGGGCCCACTTCTGGTTCCAGCGGTGGGCGCCCGCGCCGTCGCCGTGGTCGGAGCTGAACACCACCACGGTCCCGCGGTCCGTGCCGCGCTCCGCCAGGGCCTCCAGCAGCAGTCCGATGTGCCGGTCCACCCGCTCCACCAGGGCGTAGTAGGCGTGCCGGTAGCGGCGCCAGTCGTCCTCCCGCCACTCGGCGGTCGGGTGGGTGTGCGGCTGGGCCAGCCGGGCCAGCCGGGGCAGTGCCGGATCGTACGGCCCGACCGGGAAGTTGGCGGGCAGCGGCGGGAGTCGCGGGACGGGCGGCGCGGGCGGGAGCGGACCGGTGCGCGGGTCCTGGCCGCGGGCCCACTCGCAGATGCCGTGCGGCTCCAGGAAGGAGGCGACCAGCAGGAACGGCCGCTCGCGCGGTGCGCGGACGAACTCCGCGGCCGCGCGGGCGAGTCCGGCGTCGTCCCCGCCCGCCGGGTGGATCCGGCGAAAGCCCCGGTCCGTGGGCAGGTCGAGCTCGGGCAGGTGCCACTTGCCGCCGTAGCCGCAGTCGTACCCGGCCTCGGTGAACAGCCGTCCGAGCAGCGGGTCCTCGGGGCCGCCGGTGTTGCCGGTCACGCCGACCGTGCTGGGCAGGCGGCCGGTCATCAGACTGGCCCGGGAGGGGGTGCAGAGCGGCTGGGCGCAGTAGGCGTTGGGGTAGCGGGTGCCGGCGGCGGCCAGCGCGTCCATCGCGGGGGTGCGCAGGTACGGGTTCCCGGCGGCGCTCATCGCGTCGGCGGTCTGCTGGTCGGTCAGGATCAGCACCACGTCCGGGCCGCTCCGGTTCAGGGGGTCGGGCACGGGTCAGGCCATCCGTTCGTAGGTGTGCGGGTCCAGCGCCCGGCGCAGCGGCGCCCCGCGCAGCCAGCGCTCGAACTCCTCGACGACCAGATCGCCGAGGCGGCGGCGCTCAAGCCCGCGGCTGCCCGCCAGGTGCGGGGTGACGACGACGTTGGGCAGGGTGAACAGGGGTGAGCCGGGCAGCGGCGGCTCGGGATCGGTGACGTCCAGCACGGCGAAGAGGTCCGGGCGTTCGGCGAGGACGGCCAGCAGCGCGGGCTCGTCCAGGACGGCTCCGCGCGAGGTGTTGACCAGGGTGGCGCCGGGCTTCATCGAGGTCAGCAGCCGCCGGCCGACCAGGCCCCGGGTCCCGGGCAGCAGCGGAGTGTGCACGCTCACCACGTCGGCGGTGGCGAAGAGCTCCTCCGGGCCGACGGCCCGGACCCCGGGCGGCGGCGCCGGGGCGTACGGATCGTGCGCGAGGACCTCGACGTCGTAGCCGCGCAGCATCTCGCAGACCAGCCGCCCGGTCGCGCCGAGCGACAGGACGCCGACGGTGGAGCCGTACGCGCCCGGGGTGCGGGCGGCCGGGACGGCGGCGCGGGCGGCCCGGGCGGCGAGGACGTGGCGCCAGCCGCCCTTGAGGGCGTAGACGATCTGGGCCACGGTGAACTCGGCGACCGGGACGGCGTTGGCGTGCGCGGCGGTGACGATCGGGATGCCCGCCGCCCAGAACGCCTCGCCGGCGATCCGGCGCACCGAGCCGGCGGCGTAGAGCACCAGTCGCAGGCGGGGGAGCCGGGCCAGGGCGGCGGCGTCCAGGACGGGGCCGCCCCAGCCGGTGAACAGCACCTCGACGTCGCGCAGCGCCTGCGGTGCGGCGGCCAGCCGTTCGGTGCTCCACACCCCGTCGGGCGAGGCCGGGTCGGCCAGCACCTCGGCCCGGGCGGCGACCCGGGCGCGCGTCCGGGGGCCGTACACGTCGGGGAAGCGCTCCGGGTCCATCGCGAAGGCGGCGGTGGGCATCCGGTTCTCCTCGGGTCGCTGACGCACAAGGAGTTTCTATCACAGTGAGAAATAGTGGGGGTTTCGTCGTGCCGACGTCGTGCCGACGTCGTGCCGGCGTCGTGCCGGCGTCGTGCCCGTAACGCGTGGCCCGCGGGCCTCAGCGGGTGATGAAGGTCGCCCCGTCCGCGAGCCGCACCGCCGCCGAGGCCGCGCCGACCAGCTCGGTGGTGGTGCTGTGCACGACCACCAGGCGCGGCAGCACCGGCACCCGCCCCTGGAGCCGGCTCTCGATCGCCGCCGGGAGCTCGCCCCCGCTCTCCCAGAACAGCCGCCCGCCCAGGGCGATCAGCTCCGGCGCCAGCACCGCGCTCAGGTTGGCCACCACCAGCGCCAGGTCGTCGGTGAGTTCGCCGATCAGCCGGACCGCCGCCGGATCGCCCTCGCGGCCCAGCCGGAACAGGCCCGCCACCCGCTCCGCCGGGGTGCCGGACACCGTCAGGCCGGCCTCGGTGATCCGCCGGTCCACCGCGTGGTCGCCGATCCTCGCCTGGGTGTCGCCGGTCCGTCCGAGCGGCCGGTCCAGCGCCGCGTGGCCGGACATCAGATGGCCCAGCGCCCCGGCCGCGCCCAGCCGGCCGCGGTGCAGCCGGCCGTCCAGCACGATCCCGGCGCCGACCTCGATGCCCACCACGACAGCCGCCAGGTCGCCCACGCCGGACGCGGCCGGCGACTGCCGCACCGCCAGCGCGACCAGGTTGACGTTGCTCTCGACCGCCACCGGGACGCCGTAGCGCTCCTGGAGCAGCACGCCCAGCCGCAGCCCGGGCCAGTCCAGGGCGGGCGCGAACTCCACCAGCCCGGTGCGGTCCCGGACCACCCCGGGCACGCCCACGACGAGGGCGCGGGGCGCCCCCGCGTGCCGCCCGGCCCAGTCCCGCAGGCCGTCCACCAGCGCGAGCAGGGGGCCGGTCAGGTCGCCGGCCGCGATCTCCCGCGGGCGGTCCGGGCCGGGGAACGCCCAGTGGTGCTCGGCCTCGTGCAGCACCGTGCCGTCCAGGGCGGCCACCACGCCGACGATCCGGCGCGGGCGCATCGCGATCGCCAGCACGGTCTGCGCGCGGGCGTTGTACCGGATCAGCTGCGGCGGCCGGCCCCCGCTGGACGGCGCCCGTTCCGTCTCCACCTCCACCAGCCCCTCGGCGCGCAGCACCTCGACCAGCCGGTGCACGGTCGCGGTGCTCAGCCCGCTCTCGGCGGCCAGCCGCTGCCGGGACAGCGTGCCGTGCCGCCGCAGCACCTCCAGCAGGACGGTCTGGTTCACCTGGGCGACGGTCTGCGTCGTGGCGGTGGCGGGGGTACGGCTCGGGGGCATCGCGGGCTCCTCGGCCCGGGTCGGGCCCGGGCGGTCAGGACTTTGTCTCAGCTTGAATATATCCTTGGTCCGGCCGTCCGGGGCCGCCCGACAAGCCATGGAGCCGCCATGCCGCTCGCCTACTCCACGCTCGGCGTCCCCGGGCTCCCGCTGGCCGAGGCCGCCCGACTCGGCGCCGACCACGGCTGGGACGGGCTCGAACTGCGCTGCGCCGAGGGCGAGTCGGTCCACCCGGCGATGCCCCCCGGGGAGCGCCGCGCCGCCGCCCGCACCCTCCGCGCGCACGGCCTGACCCCCCTCGCGCTCGCCTCCTACGTCGGCGTCGCCGCCCCCGGACCGGACGCCCCGGTGACCGACGCGCTCCGCTCCCACCTGCGGCTCGCCGCCGACCTGGGCGCGGGCGCCGTGCGGGTCTTCCCGCGCGGCGGCGACGGTCCGCGGGCCGAGGCCGACGACCGGGGCGCCCGGCGGCTCGCGGCGGTCGCGCGGGAGGCCCGGGCGCTGGGCGTCCGGGTGCTCGTCGAGACCCACGACTCCCACCGGGGCGGACGGGCGGTGGCCGGGCTGCTGGCCCGGGTCGCCCAC
>NZ_JBIVVI010000801.1:0-4302 GCF_044757675.1 Kitasatospora sp. NPDC091257 | reverse complement strand
GGGTGGAGGGCACGAGGGGGTTGGGCGCGGGACGGCGGCGGCGATGGCGGGACATGACGGCAACGATGCCCGGTGCGTTGGACGGAGGCGGGCATTCTGGAAGACCGACACGCAGTGGGGTGATGGGGTTGTCCTGCGTGGAGTGCCGCTCCAACCGTTTCGCGCGGGGCCCGGCCGCTGTCAGCTGGCCTGCGGCAGTGGCTCGTTCGCTGGGGCTCCGCCATGTCGCTCGTATTCTGCGCGGGCTGCCTCCAGGAGCTCGCGCCAGGACTTCACGGTGGGCCGGCGGCGCAACAAGGCACGCCGCTCGCGCTCGGTCATGCCGCCCCAGATGCCGAACTCTATTCGGAGGTCCAGGGCCTCCGCGAGGCACTCGGTCCGGACAGGACAGCTCGAACAGACGGCCTTGGCTCGGTTCTGCGTCGACGCGTCGACGAAGAGCTCGTCCGGGTCACTGTCGCGGCACGCTCCCTCGCTGGCCCAGTCGGATCCCACCATCGTCTTGCTGCTGCCCTCTCCCCCGTGCCAGCTACGTTCCACACTGTATGCGCTCTTCTATGTTCGGGCGTACGGGATTTCGTCGCGGCCGTGAGCAGTGAGGGTCGTGTCGTCGGTCTCGCGGGGGTGAGCGTGGGAGCAGCACTCTGGCGGGTGGTGGCGTAAGAGGCCGCCGGCTCCCCGTGCGGCGGCTGCGGCAGGGTCGGTGATGCCGTAGCGACGGTTTACCACGCTGAAGGCGGAGACCTGTGGGCTCGTGGTGGAAGGCCGCGGGGGGACGGGCAGGTCGAGGCCGTAGCGGCGCATGCAGTCGGCCGTGGCTGCGCGGCGGAGCCAGTCGAACGTCGCGGACTGCACCGGGGTCAGCATGTAGGCCTCGATGGGCAGGTGCAGGGACGCGGTCCCGTTGGCGATGATCGGAGTTGCCGCTGGTGGAGCCGGTGGCGAGTCCCCCGGGCTGCTGGCACAGCTGCTCAATGCCGCGAGAGTGAACAGCATGGCGAGCACAGAGCTGTGGCGGCCGGGCCGCTTGGTGGTGGGGTCACCTGCGTTGTCCGCTGTTTCGCACGCGAGTCGCTGACGGGCCGCCATGGTGGTCAACTCCTCCGGATGAGCGAAAGGGACGTGCTGGGGTCGGTCTTGAGGCTGCGGCAGCGCTGGTTGCAGGCTCGATTCGCCGCTTGCAGGGTGTGCCGTAGGACGAGCTGGGAACCCGATCTGCCCTGGACGGTAGTCAGGACCTGGCTGTTCGGGGCAGCGATGGTGGGCGCCAGCGGCCGAGGTTGCTCGCCCTGCGGGATGAGACGCCTCAGGATCCCGTCAGACGGAAAGTCCACGGGCGCCAGTGCGATGAACCGGCCGGTTGTCGGTTGGCGCATCGCGCTGGTGCCCGTGGACTTTCCGTCTATGTACTGGCGGCCTGGCGGGCTTCCTCTCTGAGCCTGAGTTCGCGCAGGGTCAGTGGGTAGATCACCCGGTTCCTCTGCTCCTTGAGAATGGCGTAGTCTCCGTTCGCTCTGCGGAATTCCTCCTCTTGCGCCTCGGCCATTGCATATCGTTCTGGAAATAGGCGCAGGGTGCGAATCCACTGGGCCTTTCCGGCGCGGACGCAGGTGCCTCCACAGTTGTTATGCGGGTAACCCATCTCGTACAGACGGGGAGGCTCGATTCCCAGGCTTCTGGCTTCGTCGAGCAGTTCTTCCTTGGTGAGTTCCGGCTCCCCTTCCTCGCACAGCGGGAAGACGGTGCGCCAGGGCTGCCAGTTGGTGGCGATCGGTGGGATTCGGTTGCGGTCGTGCCTGCTGGCGTCGATGCCGATGTACAGCGTCGTCCGTGTGGGGTCGGCGTTCTTCTCGAGCCAGCGCAGGCATGGGTCGATCTTGAGGACCCTCGTGCACCCGGCGATCCTGCTGTTTCCGAGGAACTTCTTGTCATGGAAGACTTGGAATGGATCGCGGCCGTCAGCCACGCGCACGAGGGGGATGTCGAGTAGCCTGCTGGCGTCTTGCGAGAAACGCCACAAATCAGGGTCCTCGATTTGCGTGTCCGCTATCAGAAGGGTCGTCCTGTCGGTGCCGTATCGTCGGACTACGCGAACGGCGGAGGCGAAGGATGCGATGCCACCGCTAAATTGCACGACACGCTCGTACTGTCTATTCACAGGTTATCTCCTTTCACTGCGAGCCACTTCGGAATGGCCATGGCGGTGAAATTAGGTCACCCAGCGGGCGGATCAACTCCTGTGCAGGATCGCGGGTTGGCGAGCCGGCCATGCCCTTCAGGCCGCGGTCCTTTCGTGCCTCGGGGCGGTCCCACGCTCGACGCTGGTAACCGGACGGGGCATCCAGGCAATGCTGACGGCGGAGGGGTTGTTGCGGCTCCGTCTGCGGGATGCCGGTCTCGGATGGGCAGCGACGCCATCAGGGCCCTGGCGGGCCTGGTAGCGCCGCGACTTTGAGGGGGCCCGGCCCGCGGGCTGGCGAGTCTCCGCTGGGTGGACGGCGGTGGACGAGGGCGCGACGCGAGTCCTTGTCTGTCGTTTGAGGAATGGGCAGGTTGTTCTCCTTCAGGAGCTCCTTCGCGCCGGTTTGATCCAGGCGCTTCCCGCCCGGGGAGGTTTTGACCTCCACTTCGTAGCCGTAGGCCGTGTATCGGCCCGGGCGGGTCCGACCGAGCGCGGCCAGGTGGTACTTCTTCTCCTTCTTCCAGTCCCTCTCCTGTGCGGCGGCTTCGGAGTAGCCAAGGGCATGGGCGACGATGTCGGCATCGGTGCGCACCTCGGCAGCCTGGGCCGGCTCCGCGCCCGGCCAGCACCTCGTCATGTAGGGGCAGGAGTCACAGGTGAGGTCCAGCCCTGGGCCTCGGTGGGCATCGCGCGGTGCGAATGCAGGCGCCTTGGCGTGCCGCAGCAGGTCCCGCACCCGAGCGTCGACGAAGGCCT
This sequence comes from Kitasatospora sp. NPDC091257, assembly GCF_044757675.1. Lineage (NCBI taxonomy): Bacteria > Bacillati > Actinomycetota > Actinomycetes > Kitasatosporales > Streptomycetaceae > Kitasatospora > Kitasatospora sp. NPDC091257. Next base: position 1,364 of record NZ_JBIVVI010000801.1, on the reverse strand, counting down.
CCTGCTTGGACCCGAACTCCCCGATCCACACCCCGGAGGTACCTCCGTGAATGCGCGACATCGGCACCACCGCCACCGCTCGGATCAGGTATCCCATCAGGCGCAGTGCCGTGGCGTAGCCGTAGAGCTGCAGGAGCCGGGCGCGTGAGGGTTCGTCGCCGTCGTCGCCTTGGTCGTAGCCGTGGGTCTTGAGATCGACGAGTAGTCCGCCGCCGATGGCGGGGGTGAACAGGTCGAGCCGGCCCGGGATCTTCAGGCCGCGGACGGGGAGGATGACGTCGTGTTCGACGAGGGTGAGTTCGTGGCCCAGTTGTGCGGCGAGGCGGGGCAGCACCCAGTCGTGGGTGGCCTGGCCCAGGTGGGAGGCGCGCTGCTCTTGGTGGGAGTGGTCGTCGGTGGGGGCGTAGCGGGCGAGTTGGTAGGCCGCGCGGCGGGTGCATCCGCCGAGGCCGGAGATGGACAGGGCACCGGGGTCGTGGTGGTTGGCGGCGGTGGCGGTGCGGAACACCGCTGCCAGCGCGTCCTCGAGCTGGCGGCGTTGCGCTTCGAGTTCGGCTCGGTTCACTGTGCGGAGTCGGGGCAGTCGTCGCGGTGGCGGCCGGTGGGGGCGTCCTCACAGGCGCACAGGTCGGGCATTTGTGCCCGGGGCGCGATCTGGAGTGGGGTCGGGGGGCTCTGGTCGGGCTCGGATGCGGAGGGGGCGTCCGGCTTGAGCATTTGCCGGTAGATCGCGTGGGCAGAGTTCCCAAGGGTCTTCTGTGCCTGGAGGATGAGCTGTTCGTCCTCGTCCGTGAGTGTGCCGTTCGCCTTCTCTTTCGTGGTCCTCGTCTGGTTGCCGAGGAGGATCTGGTAGACGCCGTTCGGCTTGAGCGCGTCCGCCATACCGCGAAGGACTTCCCAGGCGGCCTGACGGGGGTCCGGGGCGTCGGACGTGACCGTGTTCGGGTGTTCGGGCTGGTGCGGGGTCGGCTCGGGGGTGGAGCGGGCTCGGTCTGTGTCGGGCTGTGGAGTGGTCGGCGGTTGCGTGGCCGGCCCCGGGTCGGTGCGCTCCGGGACGGCCGTGTGGTCGTCACCCTGGTTGGTGTCGGCCAGGTCGGGCGTGGGTCGGTCGGCGAGTTCGGTGGCCGGTGACGTCAGGGCCTTGGTGGGTGCGGGGGTGTCGGCCAGGAGGTGTGTCTGCGGCGGGTTGGCTGGCGGCATCGGTTGAACGGGTGCGGGCGCCGTGGTGGTGTCGCCCGGCGGTATGGGGGCCTCGTCGCCGAGTTCGGGCGCGGGGAGTGTGTCCTGGAGGGTGCGCTCCGTGGTGGGTGTGCTGTCCGGGGTGGGCTGTGCAGCGGCGCCAGGGGTTGCCATGGGCAGTGGGG
>NZ_JBIVVI010000800.1:0-4304 GCF_044757675.1 Kitasatospora sp. NPDC091257 | reverse complement strand
AGCCCCGGCGGGACCGGGGCCGGTCAGCACCACCGTCCACCCCCGGGCGGCGCACTCGCGCAGCAACTCGGCACCGCCGGGCAGCGTGGGCTGCCACCAGTCGGTACCGAAGAGGGCCGCCGAGACCACCGTCATGACCACCGCTTCCGTTCGCGGGCGACGCACCGAATGCTCCCTTCCAGGTTAGGTCGCTCCTCCGCCGCGCGCGCAGCCTGCGCCCGGGCCCCCGGAATCCTTTCGACGGCCCGGAAAAGTAGCTGGTCAGGGGTGATCGTTTGGCCCTAGGGTGTCGCTCCATCACATTGGTCCAGTCCAGGAGCCCGATCCCCGATGCCTTCGCCCGCCGTGTACCGCTCGCCCAGAGCCAGCGCCACCGCCGCCACCGTTCTGCTCGCCGTGAGCGCCGCCACGACCCTCGCCCCGCTCGGCGTGGGCCTGCGCCTGTACGGGGAGGCCGGCGATCTCGCCACCGGCGCCGAGTCCGACGGCTCCGCGCTGATGGACACGGCGCAGCTCTACGACAGCGTCGGCTACCTCCAGCTGGTGGCCCTGGTCGCGTCCGCGGTCACGTTCGTCATCTGGTTCCACCGGGTCCGGGTGAACGCCGAGGTCTTCGACCCGCGCGGGCACCGGTTCAAGCGCGGCTGGGCGATCGGCGCCTGGTTCACCCCCGTGGTCGCGCTCTGGTTCCCCCGCCAGATCGCGGGCGACATCTGGCAGGCCGGCGCCCGGCCGGACGCCTCGGGCGTGCGCCCGCAGCTCCCGCAGACGCTGCTCAACCTCTGGTGGGCCACCTTCTGGATCTCCAACGCGACCGGCCGGGTCGGCTCCCAGTACCTCGGCTCGGCCTCGGCGCAGTACGCGGACGGCTACCAGCAGGCCGTCGGCTGGCTGATCGCCTCCGACCTGCTGCTGGTGGTGGCCGCCGTCCTCGCCGTCCTGGTGGTCCGCGGGCTGACCGCCATGCAGGAGGAGCGCTTCACCGAGTCCGCCGCCCCCGCGTTCGGGCTCCACGGCGGCACCGTCCGGGGCTGAGCCCGCTCGGTCGGCCGGGCCCGCGGGCGGGGCGCTCAGTCCGTGAACGGGTCGGAGGCCAGCCGGGCGTGCAGGTGCTCGTCCGTGTAGACGCCCCCGCCGTAGGTGTAGGAGGCGCGCAGGGTGCCCTCGTACGGGAAGCCGGCCCGCGCCGCGACCCGGCAGGAGTCCTCGTTGCCGACGGCGTGGTAGAGCTCGATGCGGCGGGCGTCGGCCTGCTCCACCGCCCAGCGGGTGGCGGCGGTGGCGGCCCGGGTGGCCAGGCCCCGGCCGCGGGCGGCGGCGAGCAGCCAGTAGCCGACCATGACCACGCCGTCGTCCCGGTTGGTCCACTCCAGGTAGGCGTTGCCGCACAGGCGGCCGTCGGCGGCGGCGACGACGGCGAAGGGGGCCGCGGTGCCGTCGGCCCAGCGGGCCTCGCAGCGGTCGAGGTAGGCCTCGGCGTCGACCGGGCCGGAGCCGCTGAGCGGGGTCCAGCGGGCGACGGCCGGGTCGGCCGCGGCGGCGACCAGGGCGGGCACGATGCCGCCGGGCACGTCGAGGCCGTGCCCGAACGGGCGCAGCAGGGCGTCGCCGAGGTCGAGGACGGCGGGGCGGAAGACCCGCCGGTCGGTGGCGGGATCGCTGATGGTCATCCCGTCTTCCTATCCCCGGCGCCCCCGGGCCCGCCAGCGAATTTCCCGGAGCCCGGGCCCGCGGCCGCTCCGTCCGGGTCGGAGCGGCCGCGGGCCCGGAGCGGGGTCAGATCCGGGCCAGGTAGCCGTTCTCGACCAGCCAGAGCACGTTCGGCCTGGCCGGGCCGCCGGGCAGCAGGGCGCCGTCGAGCTGGTACTGGAGGCCCCAGCCGGGCTGGTTGAACCACGGCGCGATCGGGCCGGCGTGCACCGTGAAGGCCTTGACCACCTTGTAGTCGTGGTAGTTGCAGGCGGCCGGCGGGTTGCTGTCCAGGCTCTGCGGCGGGAGCGCGCGGTTGGCGTAGGGCAGGCCCTCGGGGGCGAGGTAGGCGCCGTACTCGCTGCCGTAGCGGTCGATGTTCTGGTTCGGGTACAGCGTGAGGTCGAACTCGATCGGGCTGCCGTCGGGCAGGGTGACGTAGCCGTCGGCCGGCGGGTAGATCCAGCCGCCCTTGCCGCCGTTGCCGGCCGGGTCGTAGTACTGGGCCAGGAAGGCCTGGTCGCTCGCGCCGCCGGTGCGCTGGTAGCCGGCGAGCTGGCGGCCGACCGGGCCGGTGGTCGGGAGGTCGGCGGGGCCGAGGCGGGCGTCGTCGTGGCGGAAGGCGGCGGAGCACTGGTCGGAGGGGGTGGCCGCCGGGGCCGCGAGGGCGGCGGGGGTGCTCACGGCGGTGAGGGCGGCGGCCGCGGCGAGCGGCGCGACGAGCAGGCGAAGGCGAAGGCGCACGGTGTCTCCGTCGAACGGGTCAGCGGTCGAAAGGGGAGCCACGGAGGGGCGTTGTGCTCACCCTCCGTGGCTGGTTCGACACCAGGCAATCGGATCTTCTGATCATTCGTCAATATGATCCGTACGACTGCCCGTTCGACTGCGCGGATTAGGCCGAACCCGGGACAGCGGGGCCGCCCGTCCAGGAGGATGAACGGTCCGGCGCCACCGGGTCACTTCCCCCGGTCACTTCCCCGGGGCGACCCGCCCGAGCAGGTGGAGCAGCCGGTCGAGGGCGTCCTTGGAGTTCGGCTCGGTCAGGTTGACCATCAGCCGGAACGCCACCTTCAGCAGCGCCGGGTGGCCCAGCCCGGCGGCCCCGGCCGCGCCGAGCAGCTTCGGGCGGCCCAGCAGGTCGGCGGCCAGGCGGCCGAGCGCGAAGTAGCCGGCGTACGCGGAGCGCAGCGCCTGCGGGTAGGCGCGCAGGGCGAGTTCGCGGCCGCGGTCGGTGCGGCGGGCGAGGGCCTGGACGACGGCCTCGGCGGCGAACCGGCCGGACTCCATCGCGTAGGCGATGCCCTCGCCGGTGCCCGGGCTGACCGTGCCGCCCGCGTCGCCGACCAGCAGCAGGCCGTCGGCGTAGTGGGGCCGGCGGTTGAGGCCCATCGGCAGGGCGGCGCCGCGGATCGGCTCGGTGACCCCGTCGGGGGTGTAGCCGTACTCCGGGGGCAGGCCGTCGCACCAGCGGCGCAGCAGTTCCCGCCAGTCCACCTCGGTCCCGGTGGTGTCGAGGACCCCGAGGCCGACGTTGGCGGTGCCGTCGCCCATGCCGAACACCCAGGCGTAGCCGGGCAGCAGGCCCCGGGCCGGGTCGTCGGGGTCGCGCAGGTCGAGCCAGGCCTCCAGGTAGCGGTCGTCGTGGCGCGGGGTGGTGAAGTACGTCCGGTACGCGACGCCCATCGCGCGGTCGGTACGGCGGTGGCGCTTCATCGCCACCGACAGCCGGGTGGAGTTGCCGTCGGCGGCGACCACGACCGGGGCCCGGTAGGCGACCGGCCGGCGCTCCTCCCCCGACCTGGCGGTGACGCCGGTGATCCGGCCGGTCCGCTCGTCCAGCAGCGGGCCCGTCACAGTGACGCGTTCGACCAGCCGGGCACCGGCCGAGGCGGCCTTGCGGGCGAGCAGTTCGTCGAAGTCGGCACGGCGCCGGACCAGTCCGTACCCGGGGTAGGCGGAGAGCTCGGGCCAGTCGAACTCCAGCGAGCGGCGCCCGGAGATCAGCCGCAGGCCCCGGTTGTGCAGCCAGCCGGCTCCCTCGGAGACGTCGATGCCGAGGTCGGTCAGCTGCTTGACGGCGCGCGGGGTGAGGCCGTCGCCGCAGACCTTCTCGCGCGGGAAGGCGGACTTCTCCAGCAGCAGGACGTCCAGCCCGGTCCGGGCGAGGTGGGCGGCGGCGGTGGAGCCCGCCGGTCCGGCGCCGACCACGATGACGTCGGCGCTCTCCGCGGCCCGGACGGCCTCCTCGTCCCTGTCGGTCTCCTCGGGCCGGACGGTCTGCTCTGGGCCGGGCATCGCACTCTCCCACGGGTCGGATCGGCTGTACTCGCGACGGATTCCTCGGACTGGGCGGTTCCGGACGGGACGATAGAGAACCCCGGTACCCGCCCGCCGCCCCGACACGCAGGCCGCCGCCGGGAACCGGTCAATACCGGCCACCACGGCCGTCCGGGTTCACCCACCGGACCGGGGAGCGGAGTCGACAACTCGGGCCGCTCGTGCCGCTCGGCGACACCCGGCACCATGACAAGCGGGTGATCGAGTCCCTGCGGGGCGCCGCGGCCGGGCCGAGGCGCCACTGAGCCCCCGGCCCGCGAGCAGCTGCGGGACCAGGG
>NZ_JBIVVI010000799.1:0-4305 GCF_044757675.1 Kitasatospora sp. NPDC091257 | reverse complement strand
CACCCCGAGGACGGCACCCGCACCGACCTCGGCTGGCTGGAGACCGCCGACGGCCGGATCGCCGCCACCGGCACCGGCCGCCCGCCCGCCGCCGCCCCTGTCGTTCCTCAAGGAACCCGAACGTCAGCCCCAGAGCTTGGCGTTGGCGTCCTCGGTCGTCCGGTAGCTCTGCGCGGCCTGCTCCAGCGAGGTCGCGATCTGCGCGCAGGCCTGCTGGAGGTCGTTGGCCTTGGCGTCCCACTTGGCCTGGTGGGCCTGGTAGCCCTGCTGGGCGATACCCTCCCAGCTGGTGGCGATGCGGGTGACGTTGCCCTTGAGGTCGTTCAGCAGGTGGTCGATGCGGCTCGCCGAGGCCTTGACCTCCTCGGCCGCCTGGTGCACGGTCTGGAAGTTGACGAGAATGTGGTCGGACACGTTGTCTCCCTTGACGAGGGTGCGGAGCGCCGCGCGGTCAGTGGCGGACGCTCCGCAGAGCGGTGGAGCGGGGCAGAACGGCGGTCGGCGCGGGTGCCTTGATCAGCGCGAGTGCGGTGATCAGCCCTGGGCCGAGGAGAACATCGCCTTCTGCTCCTCTTCGGTGCTCGCGTAGTGCTTGGTGGTCAGCTCGATCGCGTGCTTGATCGCGTTCAGCGACTCCTTGAGCGCCGCGATGTCCTCGTTGACCCGGTTCTGCAGGCTCGTGTAGGCCGTCGCGGCCGCGCCCTGCCAACCGCCGGTGATGCCGGAGACCGTGCTGATCAGCTTGTTCTTCTCAGCCTCGATCTTGCCGATGGCCTCTTCGATCTGCTTGGCGAATGCCAGCATCTCCTGCGCGGTCATCGTGAACTGACCCTGAGCCATGCTCCACCGTCCCCCATGAGACAACATTTGCGTGTACGGAGGGCCCTGCGGGCCGACCGCCGCCATCACCGGTGTGATGTCCAGCAGCACTGTAGTCGGCACACGCAGCTCGCCCAACATCGATCACCGAGTAGTTACCAGACCATGACACTAAGGCCAATTCGGTTGCCGCGCTTGGCCCGTCAGGCGTTCTGCGGCTGAACGGCGCCCGTCGCCGTCAACGGCGGGCCGGCCGGCACCAGGTTCGACCACTCCTTCGGCACCGGCAGCGGCCGGACCCCCTGATAGCCCAACCGGGCCTGGTTGCCGCCGGGTTCCTCCGGCTGGCGGCCGGGATCCTGGGCCGTGGCCCCGGGAGTCGGCGTGGCACCGGCCGGCGGGGTCGGCGGCTTCGGGGTACCGCTCTGGCCGGGCTGGGGCGAGGCGCCGGGGCGCGGGCCGCCGTCGCCGTTGGACGGGACGGAGTAGCGCAACCCCGTCTCGGTGATCAGGAAATCGGTTCCGGAGCCGGCGGCCGAGTGGTCCAGCGAGCGGTAGAACAGACCGTGACCGGGGGTCACGTACGCCGCCCCGGCGCCGTTGTTGTACGGCGCGGGGTACGAAGTCCCGGCCCAGACGCTGCGCTTGGCCGTGGCACCGTCCTCGGCGACGCCGTCGTAGGTGCTGCACACGACCATCCGGGCGTCCTGGCGGTCCTGTTGGTTGTTCACCGGCGCGCCGGTCTTCAACGGCCAGTCCGCCACGGTGCCCTTCAGCGGCGCGTCGACGCCCCACTGGGCGTTGTCGGCCGGGGTCATCTCGTCGCTGCGCGGCTTCTTGTCCTGGTCGTACTTGTAGAGCATCTGGAACGCCGGGTTCTGCCGGATCAGGTCCGCCTGGAACGGCGTGACCAGGTACAGCTGCTCCTTGCCGACCACGTAGTGGCGGTCCTGGTAGTGCACCAGCCGGCCGACCCGGCGGTCGGCCTGGTTGCTCAGCTCCACCTTGGAGTTGGCACCCTGGCTGTCGGCGACCCCGTCGACCTGCGGGAAGGTGACCGGGGTGGCGTCCACCAGGGTCTCCAGCCAGTCCCGCTTGACCCGCTGCGGCACCGCGTTGGGCCCGAACACCGCGGTGATCAGCGCCTTGCGCTCCCTGTCGTCCGACTGCGGGGAGCCGATCAGGTGCCTGCGGCCCTGCGCGTCCACCAGGTACACCGCCGCACCCGCGGCGGTCGGCTGACCCGGCACCGGCGCGGCCGAGACCTGCTGCTCGTCGGCCTGCTGCACCAGCAGCAGCTGGTCCGGGCCGAGCATCCGGTCCTTGGCCGCCAGCGCCGTCGCGTCCGCGCCGGCCGCCACGAACACCGCCTGGTTGACGGTCTCCTGCTTGTCGTCCGAGCCCGGACGGTCGCACACCGCCCACTTCATCGGCTTGCTCGCGTTGTCCGTGGTCGGCAGCTTGTCCGGCGCGTACGGGATGCCGATCGTCGGCCCGTGGTTCGGGTACCGGTCGAGCACCCCGTCGTCCACCACCACGACCTTGGCGCCCGCGGGCAGCACCAGCCGCGCCGAGGACATGTTGAGCACCTGGTGCAGCCGCTTGGTCTTCTGGTCCTGGTCGATGAGCACCACGTACCGGGTCGTCGACTGCTTGCCCTGGATGATGTTCTTGCCGTCGTCCCACTTCACCGGCGCGCTCGGCTTGAAGACCCCCCAGAGCCCGAACCCGGCCACGAACACCGCCCCGGCCAGCACACTCGGCAGCACCGCCTTCACCGGACGCGGCGCGTCCTCGTCACTGCCGCCACCGGCGGGCAGCAGGAAGGCGCCCACCGTGCGCTTGCGGGCGAAGGTGTACGCGTTCAGCTCGTCCCGGCGCGATGCCATACCTCGTCGTCCCCCTTGTCAGACGTTGTCGGGCGTTGTCAGACCGACCGGCCCCGTGGTCACCCGCCGGGCACGAACCGGCGCGAACCCTCTACGATGCGGCAGCAGACGGTGAGTACGGTACGGGTACGGTCCGCGACACAGCCAGCCGGGCCGCGACAACGGATCAGAGAGGGCCACCGGGGGATGCCAAGCCAGACCGCTCCAGGACGCCGCCGCAGTGCGGGCGGCGGGAGGCCGCGCCGGTCCGGCCGGGCGCAGCACAGCGCACCGGCGAACGAGACGGGACCGGGGACCGGGACCGCCGGACCGCAGCCGACCGGCAGCGGGGGCGGCGGGGCCGTCCAGGTCCGGGTCAACCCCCGACCGGGGCTGCTCGCAGGGCGGTTGAAGCTCCAACAGCTCGTCCTGGTCGAGGTTGCGGCGGCCCTGGTCGCGGTCGGCTGGACGATCAGCCGACCGGTCGCGGCCGGCTTCGGCGCGGTCGCGCTGGTGCTGCTCGTGCTCGCGCTCGTCCCGGTGCGCGGCCGCACCGTCCCGGAACTGCTTCGGGTCCGCGCCGCCCTCAAGTCCCGCCGCAAGCAGGCCAGGACGCTGCTGCCGCCGGCCGGCACCGACCCGGCGCTGGCGCCGGCCCTGGAACTCGAACCGGGGCTGCGCACCTGCACCCACGCCACCGAGGCCGAGTTCGGCGGCCGCCCGGTCCGCCGGGAGACCGGCATGGTCGGCGACGGGACCTTCCTCAGCTCGGTGCTGCTCGTCCAGGCCAAGGACCAGCCGCTGCGCCCGGTGCGCACCGCCCTGCCGCTGCCGCTGGACGTGATCTGCTCGGCGCTCACGGTGGACGACATCACCCTGGAGTCGGTGCAGCTCGTCCAGCACACCCAGCCCGCCCCGGCCCAGCACCTGCCCGAGCAGTCGCTGGCCGCCCGCGCCTACCGCGAACTGCCGGACGGCACCGCCACCCCCGGGCTGCGGCTGACCTGGATCGCGCTCAAGCTCGACCCGGAACGCGCGGCGACCGCCGTCCGGGCCCGCGGCGGCGGCGAGGACGGCGCCCGCAAGGCGCTGCAGCGGGTCACCGACCAGCTGGCCGGCCGGCTCAACAGCGCCGGCTTCAACGCGACCGTGCTGGACGAGCGCGAGCTGATCGCCGCACTGGCCATCGCCACCTGCGCCAACCCGATCGCGGTGGCGGGCCGTCAGGGCACCGGCAGCGGCGGCGGCACCACCCGCCGCACCCAGGAGGGCAACCGGTTCTGGCGGATCGACGACCGCTGGCACACCACGTACTGGATCTCCCGCTGGCCGCAGCTGAGCCGCCCCGGCGGCGCCCCCGGCCGGATCGCCGCGCCGGACCTGGTCAACCTGATCACCGGCTCCCCGGCCCTCGCCAGCACCTTCAGCCTGACCGCCGGACACGGCACCGGCGGCTCGGTGACGGTCAGCGGGCACGTGCGGGTGACCGGCCGCAACGAGAGCGAGGTCGGCCAGATCGGCCGCCAGGTGGAGAGCCGCGCCCAGAGCACCGGGCTCGGCCTGGTCCGGCTCGACCTGGAGCAGGCCCCCGGCATGCTCGCCACCCTGCCGCTCGGAG
>NZ_JBIVVI010000798.1:0-4307 GCF_044757675.1 Kitasatospora sp. NPDC091257 | reverse complement strand
GGTGCGAGCCGACCAGGTTCACCGTGGGCGCTGGAACGCGCTGATGGCGCATGAGCGGGTGTACGGTCCGACCTGGGCGCTGTACGAGCCCCCGGCGACCTGCTGCTGCACCTGCGGGCCGAACGGATGGACCTCTGCTTCGAGCTGGCCGCGAAGCTCACCGAACGGCTCGCCGGGGCGGCGGCCGTCGTCGACTCCGTCCAGGGCTTCAAGTACTTCGAGGACCGGGACCTGCTCGGCTTCGTCGACGGCACCGAGAACCCGGAGGGCCGGGCCGCCGAACGCGCGGCCCTGATCGGCGCCGAGGACCCGGAGTTCACCGGCGGCAGCTACGTCGTCGTGCAGCGGTACGTGCACGACATGGACACCTGGAACGCGCTGAGCGTCGAGCAGCAGGAGGGGGCGGTCGGCCGCACCAAGCTCGACGACATCGAGCTGTCCGACGACGTCAAACCCGCCGACTCGCACGTGGCGCTCACCGTGATCACCGGTCCGGACGGCGAGGAGCGGCAGATCGTCCGCTTCAACATGCCGTACGGCACCTTCGGCTCCGCCGGCCGTGACGGTGAGGTCGGCACCTACTTCATCGGCTACGCGGCCGACCCCGGGGTGACCGAGGAGATGCTGCGCAACATGTTCATCGGCAACCCGCCCGGCACCACCGACCGGCTGCTCGACTTCTCCACCGCCGTCACCGGCGGGCTGTTCTTCGTCCCGACCGCCGACTTCCTCGACTCCCCGCCGCCGGCGCCGGCTGCTTCCGCGTCCGTCCCCGTCCCTGCGGCCGTTCCCGCGGCCGTCCCCGCTTCCGTGGCCGGTTCCGGGGACGGCTCGCTCGGCATCGGAAGCCTCAAGCAGACCACCTGACAGACGCCCTGACAGACCACCTGAACAGGACCCCGCACATGAACAACCTCCACCGGGACCTCGCCCCGATCTCCGCCGCCGCGTGGGAGGAGATCGAGGAGGAGGCCCGCCAGACCTTCAAGCTCCACATCGCCGGCCGCCGGGTGGTCGACCTCAACGGCCCCGAGGGCGCCACCCTCGCGGCCGTCGGCACCGGCCACCTGACCGCCATCGACCCCCCGACCGACGGCATCCAGGCCCGCGCCCGCGCCGCCCAGCCGGTGGTCGAGCTGCGCGTCCCCTTCACCGTCCGCCGCGACGCCGTGGACGACGTCGAACGCGGCTCCCGGGACTCCGACTGGCAGCCCGTCAAGGACGCCGGTCGCAAGCTCGCCCTGGCCGAGGACCGCGCCGTCTTCGAGGGCTACCGCGCCGCCGGCATCGACGGCATCCGCGCCGCCTCCACCAACCCTGCGGTCCAACTCCCGCAGGACGTCAGGGAATACCCGGAGGCCGTCAGCCGCGGGCTCACCGCCCTCCGCCTCGCCGGCGTCGGCGGCCCGTACTCACTCCTGCTCGGCGCGGACGCCTTCACCGCGGTCAACGAGACCAGCGACCACGGCTACCCCGTCCACAACCACATCGCCCGCCTCCTCGACGGGGACATCATCTGGGCCCCGGCCATCGAAGGCGCCTACCTGCTCTCCGCCCGCGGCGGGGACTTCGAGCTCTTCCTTGGCCAGGACGCCTCGGTGGGCTACCTCTCCCACGATGCCGAAACGATTCAGCTCTACCTTCAGGAGACGCTGACGTTCCGGGTGTACACGGGAGAGGCGGCCGTGACGTTGGTCCGCAGCAGACCCTGACCGGTGGCTCGTACGGTCCGGTGCGCGCGACCCGGTCTCCCGCGCCCTCCCGCCCTCGTGCGTGGGCACGAGGGCGGGAGGCTCGCTCACATCAGCAGCTGGGGAGCGTGCCGCTGGCGCCCCGGGGCAGTGCACACCAGATGGGCAACCACTCCCAGCACGACGACGAGCCATCCTGGTTGTGGTTGTGGTCGAACGAGACCCTCGCGCGAGAGGTCGAACGTACCCGGGGTGATGTTACGTGGTGCAAGGTTGTCGTTCTCCTTCAGCTGTGCTCGAAGGGGCGTTCCCCTTCGGAACACCAGTGCATCAGGAGACACCCGTGTCAATCAAGTCGCTTGCGTAGCAGGCATCTTGACTGGTAGTCATATGTGTGACAGCTGTGGGGCGAGGGGTACTCCGTCACGAGGAGCATCGGTCCTGGCGGTCGCGGATCTCGGCGAGTGCGTCCCTGGCTCGGGTGGCCTCCTCGACCGCGTGGATCCGCTCGGCGAGGTGGGCGGCTGTCGCCAGGTGCTCGGCAGCCTCGTCGGGCAGGCCGAGCGCGTCCGAGCACAGACCCAGCCCGCGGAGGGCGATGGCCTGCTCGCGGGTGGTTCCGACGGAGCGTGCGAGGCCCAGCGCGGTGGTGTACTGGTCGCGGGCGTCCGTGTGGCGCCCGGCGGCGCGGAGGGTGTCCGCGAGGGCGATCAGGGCGTTCACCTCCGTTCGCACGCCACCGCTCTCCCGGAAGGTCGCGAGGGCCGACCCGTACAGCTCCAGGGCGCGGTCGAGCTCTCCGGGAATCGAGAGAGAGGCCGCCAGATTGATCTTCACGATGGCGAGGTCGAACTGGGGCAGGTGGCCACTCCCGAGGCTGAGGACCAGTTCGAAGGCTGATCGGGCCGCGAGGAGGTTCCGGGCTCCGAGGTGGAGGTCGCCGATGTTGTTGAGGATGCGCAACTCGAACGGCCGGTCGTTGAAGTCGCGGGCGAGCGGGAGGGCGTTGCTGTAGGCGGACAGCGCGGATTCCGCATTGCCCAGAGAGCTGTGCACGATGCCGACGTTCGCGAGGCAGCGGGCGGCATTCCAGTGGTCGCCGGCCTCCCGACGGATGCCCAGCGCCTCCTCCTGATGAGCCAGGGCCTCGGACAGCGCCCCTTGGTGCCATCGGGCGAGGCCGAGGATCCCGAGTGCGTTGGCGACGGCATCCCGGTCGCCCTCCGCCCGGGCCAGGTCCAGTCCGTGCGACAGGGCTTCGACGGCGGACGGATAGCGGGACGCGTTGGCGAGCGTCGCGCCGAGGTCGATCAGCGCCCGCGCCTCGCAGCGGTCGTTCCCGACGGATCGCCAGTGGGCTGCGGCCGTCCGGTGCATGTCATGGGCGTCGCTCCAGTAGGCCTCGGCTTCGAGGTGGCCGGCCAGCACATGGGAGATCCAGGCGCCGCTCTCGGGGAATCCGAGCTCCCCGGAGTTCGCCACCAGGGCCAGCAGGCCCGGACGTTCCGTGGTCAGCCAGGCCTTCACCGACTCGTGGGAGTCCAGGGCGAGGTCCGTCAGCAGGTCGGCCAGGTCGGGCCCGCCGACGGGCTCGGGAACCGGCAGTCTCGAACGCCGCGGATAGAGGAGGCGGTCCGCGGCGTCAGCGGCGTGGAGAGCGTAGCGGAACAGCCGATTGACGGCCGCCGCTCGTTGCTCCTCGCCCGGATCCAGAGCGGCGGCGAATTCCCTGATCAAGTCATGGAACTGGTAGCGCTCCGGTGAGATCTCCTGGATCAGATGGCAGTTCAACAGTGCCTCGAGAATGCGGTCGGTCACGTCGACCGGCTGCCCGAGCAACGCGGCTGCCGCGTGGAGCCCGAAGTCCGGGCCCGGATGGAGCCCGAGCAGTCGGAAGGCCGAGCGCTCGCTCGGCGGGAGATAGCGGTAGGAGAGCTCGAACGCCCGGGCGATGCTCTCCGACCCATTGCGGAATTCGGCAAGGCGTCCGGTCTTGCGGGCCAGCCGCCGCGCGAGATGGGGGAGCGTCCAGGACGGGCGTGCCTTGAAGCGGCTGGCGGCCAGTGCGATGGCGAGTGGAAGCAGGCCGCAAAGCTTCACGATCTCGATGATGTGTTCCCGCTCCACCGCGCGCTCCGGGCCGACCACGTTCAGGAACAGGGCGACGGCGTCATCCACCGTCAGGACGTCCAGGAACACCGTCTTGGCGTCCGGGAGGTCGGTGAGGCGCTGACGGCTGGTGATGATGACCAGGGCGGTCGGTGCGGGCGGCAGCAGCGGGCGGACTTGAGTGGCATTCGAGGCGTCGTCGAGGATGACGACGGCCCGACGCGAGGACAGGGCCTCCACGCACAGTGCGAAGACCTCCTCCGCGTCGAGCGGGATGCTGGTGGCCGGAACGCCCAGGCGTCTGAGCAGGAGGGCGCCCGCTGCCTGCGGGGTGAGCGGCGGCTGGTTGCCGACGTGGGCGCGCAGGTTGAGGTAGACGTAGCCGTCCGGGAAGTACTCGCACATCAGGTCGGCGGCGTGCAGGGCCAGGGTGGTCTTGCCGACCCCCGGCATGCCGAGGATCGCGGAGACGGTGACGACGCCGCCGTGGGCGAGCCGGTCGTGGGG
>NZ_JBIVVI010000797.1:0-4309 GCF_044757675.1 Kitasatospora sp. NPDC091257 | reverse complement strand
GGCTACGGCTCCCTGACCCCTGGCCTGCACCACGTCGGCTATGGCACGCCCAGGCTGCGCGTGACGGCCGGTAGTGACACGTACTGGCTGGACGGCCCCCGCCACACCGTCAACCTCGGCGGCACCGCCTCCTGCGACATACCGCTCAAGGCCGGGCAGAGCATCGTGTTCGCGCTGACGTGGACGCGCACCGACAGTCCGGCGCCCGCCCCGCCGACGGACACCACCGCGCTGGAGGAGACCAAGCGGTACTGGACACGGTGGGCGTCCACCTGCACCTACGACGGCCCGCACCGGGACGCTGTCCTCCGGTCGGCGCTCACCCTCAAGGGTTTGTGCGACTTCGGCGGCGGCGCCGCGGTCGCGGCCCCGACGACCTCGCTGCCCGCGCCCATCGGCGGCGTGCGCAACTGGGACTACCGCTACACGTGGCCGCGCGACACCGCGTGGATGATGCAGTCCCTCCTGTCGCTGGGATACACCGAGGAGCCGACCGCCTACCGGAACTGGCTGACGACTTACATCGACCCGGACGCCCTCCAACCCCTGTACGGCCTCGACGGCGGCCCGGTGCCGGCCGAGGAGCCCCAGCCCCACCTGAGGGGCTACCGCGACTCCAAGCCGGTCCGGATCGGCAACGCCGCCGCCGAACAGCACCAGCTGGACGTGTACGGCGAACTCGCCGACCTGCTCGCGCAGATGGACGACGCAGGCATCCCGCCGTGCCCGGACGCCGACCACCTGCTGCTCGCCCTCGCGCTCAAGGTCGAGGCGCTGTGGGAGCAGCCCGACGACGGGATGTGGGAGAGCCGGGGCACGCCGCGCCGGTACGTCTCCTCCCTCGTGTGGGCCTGGGTGGCCCTCGACCGTGCGGTGCGGGTGCTGGAACGCCACGGTGACGCCGACCGGGAGACCCTGCTGCGGTTGGCGGCGACCGCCGAGACCATCCACGCCGAGGTGTGCGCCCGGGGCTACGACGCGGAGCGCAACACCTTCACCCAGTACCTCGACGGCCGGGACTTGGACGCCTCCCTCCTGCACATCGTCCGCGTGGGGTTCCTCCCTCCGGACGACAAGCGGGTGATCGGCACCGTCGAGGCGATCGAACGCGAACTCGGCGCCGGCGGCGGCATGCTCCTGCGCTACCCGACCGCCGCCGATGCGGCCGACAACGTGGACGGCCTGTCCGGCCACGAGGGAGCGTTCCTCGCCACCGCGTTCTGGATGGCCGAAGCCCTCGCCCTGATCGGCAGGCACAGCGACGCCGAGGACCTGTTCGAACGCCTGCTGGCGGTGCGCAGCGACCTCGGTCTCCTCGCCGAGCAGTACGACCCCGCCGAGCAAGTTCATCTCGGCAACTACCCGCAGGGGCTCTCGCACGACGGCCTGATCCGGGCAGCCCTGGCCATCAACGCGGCGCGCAAGGTCCTCGCCGTCGACGGGCGACGGGTGCTCGCGACGGCAGAGGTGTAGCGACGCAGCTCCGCCCACCCTCGCCGCCCCCTGCGTTCACCGCCTCAACCTGCCGCCGAGCACGCCCTCGCGCTGCTGCGCCTCACGATCGGCGAGCAGCGTGCCGCCGCCGAACTGCGAGGGGCAGTCCGCCTCGAAGACCTCGGCGGCGGCCTGCCGTCGGCGCTCGGGCGCACCGGTGGAGACATCGCCCTCAACGCGGCCGGACCACCGGCCGACCCCATCGAACTGGCCTATCCCTACGAGGAGCACCTCCCATGACGACCACCGACACCATCGACCGACTGCCCCCGGAAGGCCGCCGACTACTCGCCGAGATCGCAAGCCTGCCTGCGCCGGACCTGGACGTCTACGCCGTGGCCGCCTCCACCGCCACTCCCACCCGCGAGGCCAAGAAGTGGCTCGAGGAATTCACGGCCCAGCACCTGCTGGAGCACACCGCAGACGTCGCCGCCCGCGGAGTCGTGTACGCGATCCACCCCGAGGTGGCCGACCGAGCCCAGGCCCTCAACGACAGCCCCGGCGCCCGTACCGCCGTCCTCCAGCGGTACCTGGGCTTCCTGACCACCACTGCCTACGAAGCCGCCCGGCTCCTCACCCCCCATCACCGCGTTCTGGAGCACACCAGCCGGCCCGAGCCCGCCGAGCCCGTCCGGTTCGCCACCAAGCACGTGGCGCTCACCTGGCTGGAAGCGGTGGCTCCCGCGCTGCGCCCAGCAGTCACCGCCGCCACCAAGCACGGTGACTACGCGGCCGCTACCTGTGTGACTCACGCGGCATGGCCGCTGTTCCTCTACACCCGGAGCCGCGCGCTGTGGATTCCCAGCCACCGGCAAGGCCTGGCCGCCGCCGAGCGTTGGGGCAACACCACGGCCATCCGCGAGATGCTGGTGATGCTCGCCGGAGGTCTGCGCGACATCCGCGAGTACGACGAGGCGATCACCTGCCTCCAACGCGCATGCACCCTCGCGGAAGGCAACCTTGAGGCAGTCGCCCAGGCCGACAGCGGCATCGGAGCGTGCCTGCACGCCGATGCCCGCTACGTCGAGGCCATGCCGTACCTGACCGCCGCAGCCTCCCGCTACGAGCAGATCGGCCACGCCCGCGGCCAGGCCCTCGCCCTGATCCTCGTGGGGTCGGCGCGCGCCAGGCTGGGCGACCCCGTCGCCGGCGTGCCGGTGCTCCAGGAGGCCTGCACGTTGCTCTCCCGTCTGACCGAGTCGGACCCGCTCAACGTTGCACGAGCGCTGGCCTACCTCGGTGAGGCCCACTCGCTGGCGGGCACCCACGACCTGGCCGCCACCACGCTCGTACATGCCCTGGAGCGGTTCCGCTTCCTCCGGGTGCCCTACTGGACCGCGCACACCATGGAGTTCCTGGGGCAAGCCGCGCTGCGCGTCGGCCAACACGATGCCGCCATGGACTGGTACTCCACCAGCCTCGCCCAGTACACCGAGCTCGCCAGCAGCCACGACACCGACCGCCTTCGGCGCCGACTCGACTCGGCGACCCGCCTGTGAGCGGCTGGTCGGCAACCGCCGGGGCACCGCTCCAGGCCCCGATCCCTACCGAGGAAGCGTGAAGACCACCCTGCGCTTTCGCCCCGGTCTCCTGCGCGGCCCGCAGCTGCGCCGGGCACGCCGCCCGCGGGGCATCCGAACCCCCACCAAGGCGGTCGGGCCACCGCAGCGCCTCGCCGGGCATGACCCCTGCTCTCCCCTTCCCGAAACCATCGCCAACGCCACTCCTCCGGAGGAGCCGAGGCCGCGCGACAACCGCCCAACCACGGAAAGATCCACGATGTTCACCATCCACAACGACGCCAACGCCACCGCCGACGACCAGCGTCGATACGAACGGCTGATGGAAGCCGCGATCCCGCTGGCGGCCGACCTCTCACAGCTGCCGCTGCCCGACCGCATCACCGTTCGCATAGCGACCCCGCAGCAGTTCGTCGCCTGGCAGGTCGAGCACTACAAGCTGATCATCGGCAGGGGAGTCGACTCGCTTGGACTGGGCGGGGTGAAGCGTCGGCTGCTCAAGACGACGGCGACCATGGTGGGCACGTCCAAGGGCCGGGCGATGACAGCCAAGTACGCGCCGATGGTGCAGGGCGCCATCATCTGGCGTTCCGAGGGTCCGGCTCTGGTAGTCATGCCCGACTCGCATGCCGAGTCCCGCGGTACCGACCGCCTGGTGACCTGCTGCCTCGCCCACGAGATCACCCATCTCGCTCAGTTCGAACTGAATCCGGCGCTCGCCTACGCCGTGATGCGCTTCGGCCTGCAGGACAAGAAGGCGGCCCACGACGAGCGGCGCGCTCCGGCCGCCGTCATAGAGGGCCACGCCTCGTGGGTCCAGGCGCGGGCGTCCGAGCGGCTGTGCGGCATCGCCACCCGCGACCGCCTGGACGACGAGCCCGAGCCGAGCGAGCTGTTCACCCGGCTCACTGCCGAGTCCCCCAGGACGGACGCCTACGACTTGGGCGAGAAGTTCATCGCCGCCGTCTACAACCACGGCGGCTTCCAGCTGATCGAACGCCTCCTGAAGGACGAAGACCTGATGCCGACCAACCGGGAGATTCAGGACCCGGCCATCTGGCTGGACCGGCACCAGGACGTCTGAGCACGCCTCCGCCGGGGCTGTGAACGAGGGCGCCTGCGGCTGCTTGTGAGGCAACCGGCGTGATCCCGGCTGCGCGCCACGAAGCCCCGGGACGACACAAGAAAGGACGCCACCTACCGTCCGTCCTCGCCACCCATCAGAGCGAGGAGGACGACGGTGGAGTTGATCGTGACAGCCGAGGATGTCGCCCGCCGCCTCGGCTACCCCACCC
>NZ_JBIVVI010000796.1:0-4310 GCF_044757675.1 Kitasatospora sp. NPDC091257 | reverse complement strand
GGGGCCCCGGTCCTCCCGCCCCGCCGGCGCGGCTGCCTCGACTCCGGCGGAGCGGGCACCGCGATCGCCGCCACCCGTTCCTCGTCGACCGGCTCCGGCGCCCCCGCCAGCAGCTCCGCCAGCTCCCCGCGCACCGCCTCCGCCGTCGGCCGCCGCACCGGATCGGCCTGCAACAGCCGCTCCACCAGCGGCCCGAGCGGCCCGCACACCACCGAGGGCTCGCGCCGCCCGTCCCGTACGGCCGTCACCAGCTCCGGCACGTTCCGCTCCGGGTACGGCGCGCGGCCGGTGACCATCCGCTGCACCAGCACCCCGAGCGCCCAGCAGTCGCCCGCCGGGCCGCCGTCCAGCGGCCAGCGCTCCGCCACCGGACCGACCAGGGTCGCCCGCACCTCGTACCGACGCCGCCCGGCCGGCCCGCCGAGCTCCTCGGCCAGCGCCTCCTGCGCCACCCCGGCGAGCAGTCCGCCGAGCATCGCCGCACCGTCCTCGCAGACCAGCACGGACTCCGCGGTCAGGTCACCGTGGGTCAGCCCGGCCGCGTGCAGCGCCCGCAGCGCGCCCGCCAGGTCCGCCGCCAACTCGGCCGCCCGGTACGGCGGCAGCGGCCCCTCGGCGAGCAGCTCGGCCACCGTCCACCCGGCCGGCCGCTCCTCCACCGTCCACAGCAGCTCGCCCTCGACGAACGCGCCGACCCCCCGCAGCAGCCGCGGGTGCGCGACCGGCGCGGCCGAACCGACCGCCGCCACCCGCCGCACCAGGCGGTCCGCCTGTGCCGCGGCGGCGTCCTCCGGATCCTGCCCCACCGTCAGCAGCCCCGGCAGCTCCAGGGCGCTCAGCAGCACCGATTCTCCGGTCCGCTCGTCCACCGCGTGGGCGCTCAGCGGTCCGGGACGGTCCGTCAGCCGGTACCGTCCCGCCAGCAACAGCTCGGGGCCGCCTCGCATGCCAGTTCCTCTCGCTCGCCGACCAGCCTACTGAGCGGCTCCCTTAGGCTCGGTCCATGGACTGGACCGATCTGATCGACACCGCCCTCAAGGCGTCCGGGAACAGCAGCAAGGCCAACCAGGCCGAGGCCGTCCGCGCCGTGGAGGCGACCGTCATCGACGGCGAGAAACCGGTCGCCTCCACCGCCGGGCGCCACCCCGAGCACTTCCGCAAGGGAGTGCTCGTGCTGACCACCCATCGGCTCCTGTTCCTGAAGGACGGCAAGCCGCCGGTCCCGGTTCCGCTCGCCGCCGTCAGCGACGTCACCGTGACCCGCACCAAGCTCAACGGCGAAGTGCTCCTGGTGGTGGCGCTCACCGGCTCCCACCGCTTCGAGGACGTGGTCAAGGCCGAGTTCTTCGCCGAGCGGCTCCGGGCCGCCGCCCGCACCGCCCGCAACACCCCGAAGGCCCTGCCCGCCGCACCGGCCGGAGCCGCCACCGGCGAACAGCTCATCAGCCAGCTCGAACGGCTGGCCGCCCTGCGCACCTCCGGTGCCCTCACCGAGGACGAGTTCACCCGCGCCAAGCAACGCCTGATCGGTTAGAGCCTGTCTACGGCGCGGGCTGGAAGCTGTTGAAGACGACGTCCCGGACCGGGGCCTGGGCGGCCCACTCGGCGTCCGGGACGATCCAGTAGATCGAGTACCCGTACTTGGCCGGGGTCCCGGTCACGAAGCCGCGGTTGAGCGAGTGCATCCTGGGCGTGCCGTTGGTCCACTCCCAGTCCGCGGCGTTGCTCCACTGCCGGTAGGTGATCGCCGCCAGGTTCAGCCGCTGGTAGTTGGTGACCTGCCCGCGGACGCTCGGCTCCGACTCCTGCCAGTCGGCGACCGCGCTCGCGCCGGGCGACGTGGTCCACTCGATCCGCAGCTGGCTGCCGTCCGCCGCGTTCTTGAAGATCCGCCGGTTGGCGTCGGACGCCGTCGGCTGCAGACCGTCCGGCAGCACGACCGAGAAGCCGCTCGGGTCCTTGTACTCGTGGTACCCGGCCGGCACGCCCCCCGGCGTGGGCTGCGCCGGGGTCTGGGCCGGTGCCGGGGGCTGCACGGGAGCCGCCGGCGCACCGGCCGACTGCGCGGGCGCGTCCGGCACCGCGGCCGGGTCGCCGGTCGGCTGCGGCGCGGGTCCGCTCGCCGGCGGCGCCGCCGCGCTCGGGCTCGACTCCGGCTCCGTGCCCGCCGCCGCCGGCGCGGTGGCCCCCGCGCTCTGCGCGGCCCCGCCGCCCGACCCGCCGTCCTCGTTGCCGACCATCCGGAGCACCGCCACCACCCCGGCGATCAGCAGCAGCACCACGATCACGGTGGCGATGGCCAGCCGCCGCCGACCGGTGCGCGGATCGGCCCCGGCCGCCTGCGTCGCACCCATCGTCCACTCGCTGGTCACCGGCCGGATCGACTCCGGCTCCGGCGCCTCCGGCTCCCCGGCCGGCTTCTCGACGGGCTCCTCGTCCTGGGCCCGGCTGCCGACCCGGACCGTCCCCAGCAGCCCGGCCACGGGCCGCTTGCGGCCCTCCTCGGCCTGCTCCGGCGCCTCCTTCGCGGGCTCCGGCTCCCCGGCCGGCTTCTCCACCGGCACCGCGTGCTCGGTGGTCGACTCCGCCCGCGCGGTGGACTCCGCGACCACCCGCTTGAGCATCGACCGGGTCTGCGAGGCGTCCAGGCGCTCGGCCGGGTCCTTCGCCAGCAGCCCCTCGATCACCGGCCGCAGCGGCCCGGCGTTCACCGGCGCCGCCAGGTCCTCGGTCATCACCGCGGTCAGCGTGGCCAGCGCGGAGCCCCGGTCGTACGGCGGCCGGCCCTCGACCATCGCGTACAGCGTGCCGCCCAGCGACCACAGATCGGCCGGCGGCCCGGGCTTCTGCCCGCGGGCCCGCTCCGGCGAGATGTACGAGGGCGCGCCGACCAGCATCCCGGTCGAGGTGACGGAGGCGTCGCCCTCCACACTGGCGATGCCGAAGTCGGTGAGCACCACCCGGCCGTCCTCGCCGATCAGCACGTTGGACGGCTTGACGTCCCGGTGCAGGATGCCCAGCGCGTGCGCCGCGCTCAGCACACCCAGCACGTCCAGCGCGATCTCCGCGGCCCGGGCGGGCTCCAACGGCCCGTCCTCCCGCACCACGTCGGCCAGCGAGCGGGACTCGACCAGCTCCATGACGATCCACGGCCGGTCGTCCTCGTCGACCACGTCGAAGACCGTCACCGCCGAACTGTGCCGGATCCGCGCGGTCGCCTTGGCCTCGCGCAGCGTCCGGGTGATCAGCCGGTGCTTCTCCTCCTCGTCGACGCTGGCGTTCATCCGCAGTTCCTTGACCGCGACGGTCCGGCCCAGCATCTCGTCCTCGGCGCGCCAGACCGTGCCCATGCCACCGCGCCCGAGCACGCCGTTCAGGCGGTAGCGGCCGGCCAGGAGGCGGCCGGTGGAACCCTGCGCCTGGGTCATTCGGAACGTTCCCCCATGTGCTGCTGGCGGTCGTGGTGACGGCGCGTCGGCCCGACCTGGGGCCCGGACGCCCAAGCCTCCATCATCTCCTGTCCGGAGGGCCCGCGACCACCCGGCCCCCGCCACAAGCCGGGACGAACCGGAACGGGCGCGGCGCTCCGTGCTCGATCTGTGATCGAAAACTCGCCAAGATCTGCCCGAACCACTGCTACCGTTCGGCAGCTCATCGTCTTTCCGGGGGGATTCGACGCCCATGACCGCACCCGCGCCGGGCACTGACGGCCCATCGACCCGGCCCCGCACCGCCGAGCACTACTCGGTCGCGCCGCCCCCGGCCGCCCCCGAGGGCTACGTCGCCCCCGGCATGCCCGGCGCCCCCGTGGCCGGTTTCGAACCCACCGAACCCCCGCCCCGGCCCGTCCCCCGCCGCCGCACCGCCCTGGCCGTGGCCCTCGCCCTGCTCGCCATGCTGATTGGCGGCCTGGCCTACGGCAGCGCCCCCCTGCGCGCCGCCGACAGCCTCGGCTGGCTGGCCATCGCCCCGGCCGGCCTGGTCGCCCTCCCCCTCGGCCGCCTCGGCGGCACGAGCCGCTCGCTCCCCCCGCTCGGCGCCCTCCTCGCCGCCGGCGCCCTCCTCCTCGGCCAACTGATCGAACACCTCCGCCGCCTGCGCGCCGAAGGCCCCGCCCCCCACGACCTGCTGCACGACACCGTCACCGCCTGGCGCGCCGACCTCCGCCCCCTCGACGCCGCCTTCTACACCATCGCCCTCATCGGCGGCTTCCTCCTCACCCGCCGCACCGCCACCCGAAGCTGACGCCGGCGCCCCTCCCGGAAGCCTCCCGAAAACCCCGAAGGCCCCCGCCGATTCCCGGCAGGGGC
>NZ_JBIVVI010000795.1:0-4328 GCF_044757675.1 Kitasatospora sp. NPDC091257 | reverse complement strand
CCCGCCCGTCGGCCTGCGGCTTCCGGGTGCTGACGCCGCCTGCCAACTGCCGCGTACTCGGAAGAGCGAGGCGCCCCCTGTCGCGCACGACCGGGGCCGCTCAGGGTGCGTCGGCTATTGGGGAGGTTTGATGGCAGTCTCCACGGAGATCCCGAAGATCGGCCGGTCGTCGGACGTGAAGGCTTCGGCGACGGCGGTGTAGTGCCCCGGAGGAAGCTGCCCCAGGTCCTTGGAGAGGGTCAGCGTGACGTCGCCCTTCTCCAGCGGCAGGCTCCCGCCCCACTGCTGCATGAAGTCCTTCAGACTCCTCGTGTCGTAGACGAGCCTCACGAGGCCGTACTTCAGCATCACTTTGACGTAGGCATCGGAGTCCGCCGAGATCGTCTCCGACAGCGTGCCGACCACCTTGATCTCGACGTGCCCACCCGTGAGCCGGTCCGGAGAGACATCAGCGGTCTTGATCTGCAGCAGGTCCTTGCTGGGGTCGTTGCGGTAGGTCGCGGGGTTCGTGCCCGGAATCGGCTTGGACATGTGTACTGCTCCCATCTCGACTCGTCGCCCACGGCGACGGAGCCTCAAGATCAACGACCGTGGAAGGCTACCCCCGCCCGGGCCGGTACGAAGGGCTACCCGCACGAGTCACCCGAACGAGTCCGGCCTGCCACGCCCGTTCGCCATCTGCACCAGAGCAGCGGCCGAAGGCGCACAGCGCGCGGGCGCCGCGGAGGAGGTGATGGGTTGTTCACCTCAGGGATTCGCCATACGGCCCGGAGGGAAGGGACACGCGGGTTGCCTAAACAAAGGGTTGAGAATGTCACGCACCATCAGTTCGCCGAGTACCGCCGTTCCCCGGCAGTCAGCCGGCCTCGCGCCGGCCGGTGCCGCCGCCGCGGCCGTGCACTCCCTGCGGAAGGCGTCGGAGTTCGCCGCCGCCACGCAGGGCTCTGACGGTGCCTGGCGGGTGTCCACCGAGCCGCGCGTCCTGGAGAACGCCGTCATCGCCTGCTCCCTGACCGGCGTGGCAGGCGCGCAGGTGGCGCGGGCGCGTGCCGTGCGATGGCTGACCGACGCGGCGGTGCAGAGGCACGACCGGTTCGCGGAGGCCGCTGATAGCTGGCTCGTCGCCGTGGCCACCACCGGCGCCGGTGTCGCGTTCGTAGATTTGGGGGCGTCGGATGGACCGCGGGCCAGGCGTGCGCTCTTCCTGCATGCCCTGGCCTGCGCGACGGGCTGTGCGGGGGCCGATGCCCGCCGACTGCTCGACCAGGCCGGGCAGGCGCTGGCAGCCGAGCAGGGGCAGCGGTTCAAACCCTGGCAGCGGACCATGCTGCTCGCCTTCCAGGCCATCGCCCGCAGCGCCCTGGGCCTGCCGGTCCCGGCCGCCGCCATCGAGGAACTCGCCGGGGCTCAGAGTCGGGACGGCTCCTTCTACGGAATGCCGCTGGTCACCGGGATGTTGCACCTGGCCCTGAGCCGCGTGGCGCCTGGGCACCGGGCGACCCTCGGGGCCCGGGAGAAGCTGCTGGCCGGCCAGCACCCGGACGGCACCTGGCGGTTCATGGTCAGCGAGACCTGGGACACCGGCCTGATGGTCCGCGTCCTGCGCGGACACCCCCACTTCGACCGGGCCGCACTCCCCGGTGCCCTGGCCTTTCTCACCCAGGACCAGAACGACGACGGCGGCTGGGGATGCGCCGCCGCCCTCGACTCCGACAACGACACCACCGGCAACACCCTGCTCGCCCTCGCCGGCACCCCGTGGGCCGACCACGTACGTACCGCGGCCACCGGCTACGCACGCCGCCACCAGAGGCACGACGGGCTGTGGACCACCTGGCTCTCCCACGACGACACCCCCGCCCCCGACGTCGTCGCCCACATGGTCGCCGGAATCGACGCCGCCGCCCTGCCCGGCATCGACACCAACCGGGCACGGAGGTGGCTTGCCAACCACGGAGCGAGTGGCCACTGGGCCAGCGACTGGTACATCCCGCCCGCCTACGGCGCGGCCGAGATCAGCGCCACCGCCCACCCCCACGCCCCGCACCCCGCCACCGTCGACGCCCTCCTCGCGCAGCAGCGCCCAGACGGCGGCTGGCCGCGCATCGACGGCGAACCCTACTCCAGCCCCGCCGCCACCGGCCTGGCCCTCACCGCCCTCGCCACCCACCGCAGCCGCCCTCCAGGCAGCGCCCGCGCCGTGGACAAAGGCCTGGGATTCCTCGTCGACACCCAGACCGACGACGGCACCTGGACGGACCGCCCCCTCATGTACGGACCCCGACCGTTCCTCACTGCCACCCGCCCCCAGATCCACGCCCTCGCCGCCCGCGGCCTGCGCGCAGTGCTGGCCCCGACGGCCAAGGAGAGCGGCGCGTGCTGACGAACCCCGCAGCCAGTGACACCCACACCCGAGACCTCGTCACCGCGCTACGCCCGGCCGCCGCCATCTTCGACTTCGACGGCACCCTGGCCGACACCAGCACCCTGAACAACGACGCCGCCCGCGCCACCTTCACCGACCTGAACCTCGCCGTCCCCGAACCGTGGCTGCAGCAAGCGCCGCTCGCCGACCTCACCCTGCTGCGCCAACGCCTGTACGCCGACCTGGGCCTGCTGCTCCCGTGCACTGACGGCGAGTTCGTGACCATCGCCCGCGGGCACTGGCTCACCCGCAGCCATCAGGTGCGGGAGCTGTCGCGTGTCACGGCGGTGGCACGCCACCTCGCCATGACGGTGCCCACCGCGGTGGCCTCGGCCAACGACGGCCGCGTGGTCGACGCCGGCCTGGCCGCCATCGGCCTGGCCGGCCTGTTCCACGCCGTCATCGCCCGCGAACACGTCGAGCATCTGAAGCCGGACCCCGAGTGCTACCTCCTGGCCGCCGCGAGGCTCGCCACCCGGCCCGCCCGCTGCCTGGCCTTCGAGAACACCCCCGAAGGCATCACCGCGGCCCTGACCGCCGGCCTCACCGTCATCGACGTCCGCGCCAGCACCTGGACCGCCCAGACACCGTGAGCTTGCGCTACCTGGCGAACAAGACAGCAAGCGGAAGGCCGAGCGCGCCGCTGCTCATGCGGGTGCGGTCCTGAGGCGTAACCGGCTGGGAATTGAGACTGTGGCGCTGTGTCCGGCGTCCCTGCCCGTTCGGGCCGAGGGGACTGGATCTCCGGTGCCGATCGGGCGGCGATGGTGGACACGGTGTCCGGGTCGCGTGGAATTCACGGCTTGGGGCTTCGGCGGCTTCCGACCTGGCAGTGTCCGCCGATGGGTGGAGCCCGCGCTTCCCCTCCTGTGGGGCTTCGTTTGTGCCGGTGTGAAGAAGATCATCACTGCGGCCGTCGCACTCCTCGCGGCATCCGCCATGACCGTCCCCGCTCACGCCGACAACGACTCCACCGTCGCCCACGGCATCAATGCCGCCATCAACTGGAACTTCACCGCCGCCGCCGTGTGCCTGATGGAGGTGGCCGTCGTCCCGGTCCTGGGCGACCACTACCTCGCCCACCACGACAACTGCGCAGACGGCGACATCATCGACGACCTCGGCGGGTAGGCGGGTGCGGTATTGCGGTGTCGCCGCCTGGCGGTGCGGCGACACCGCCAGGCGTCGGCGAGCGGCCATGCGGGCCGGGCGCTTGCTGCCGCCTACCGCAGCACGACTATCCCTGTTGCCCTTTTCGGTCGAGATGCACGACCCCGTAAGTCGGTCATGGACGGACAGGGCCCGACTGATGCGGGCACGAAGTGGACGGCAATCTCACGTTCGGGGGCGATGCCAGTCGGCTTCGGTGGTCGTAGGGGCCGGGCCGAGGGGTGCCGGCCACGTGGGAAGGCGACCGAAAGGTGATCACTCATTGCAGTGAGAGTGCAACTCTCCGCTCCTGCTTTGGTGAGACTGGCACCGGTTGCCGGGAGGTAGCCGGCACGAACTTCAGGGAGCAGACCATGACGATGATTCAGACCGGCAAGATCGAGCTCAGGTCCGACAATGCGGTCGAGACCACGGGAGGCAACACCTCCACCTTCACCCGGGTCACCTTCCCGACCCCGTTCCCGCCCGGCTCGGAGGTCATCGTGCTGCCGCTGACGCAGACCTTCAACGGCCCCGACACGCCCGGCATCCGAGTCCACGACGTCTCCGAGTCGGGCTTCCTGATCCGGCTGAACGAAGTGCGCGTGAACGCCACCGTCATGAGCGACGGCAAGCACACGACGGAGAAGATCGGCTGGCTGGCCACCACCGTCTGACCCGCCGCCTTCCGCCGGGGCGCGCCGCGCCCCGGCGGAAGGCCCAGGGGGTGAGCGTTGCGGCGGCCGCGCCGTGG
>NZ_JBIVVI010000794.1:0-4330 GCF_044757675.1 Kitasatospora sp. NPDC091257 | reverse complement strand
GGGGGAGGGGACCTTGACGGCCTCGCCCTCGGCGCCGGTCGCGCCCAGGGTGCTGAGGACCTCGGTCAGCTTGCCCTCGAACGCCTCGTTGACGGCCTCGGCGCCGGGGGCCAGCACGATGCCCTTCGGGCCCTTCGCGACACCGATCACCAGGGCGTCCGCGCGCAGCGAGGCGGCGGAGGAGGTGCTCACAGACAATGCAGTCACGTAATGCGTCCTGTTCTTTCGCGGTCCACGGCCGGCCACGGCGAGGCTGCCGCACCGGCGCAGCCCGCCGTCGCAGGCCGTCCGCCGGCGGGCCTCCGGGGTCCGGGCCCCCTGGCGCGCGCGTCCGTCCGAGGCGGCCGCGCACACCAGAGGCCCCGGCTCCTCGGTACGCGCCGGGCGGGCAGGACCTGCCACGGTGCAGGGCTGCGGTGCTCCACGCATGGTAGTCCGCATGCTGGGATCACGCGCCGCCCGGTATCAGCCGAGCAACGCCAGGGCGAACAGCGAGGCGGTCGCGGCGGTTTCGGCCATCGCGCCGAGCACGTCACCGGTGATCCCGCCGAACCTGCGCACACACCGTCCGAGCAGCAGCCGGGCGCAGCCCGTGCCGAGCACAACGGCCAGCGGGAGACGGAGGGCTGACCATCCGTCGGACAGTCCCGCCGCGGCCAGGGCGAGCGCCGCGGCGGCCGTCGCGGCGGCGGCTCCGACGGGCGGCACGGTGCCCGCCACCATCGCCCCCAGCCCGCCCGGCCGGGCGGCCGGCACCGACCGCAGGCAGCCCCAGGCGAGCGCGCACCGCGCGGCCGTCGCCGAGGCGAGCACCGCGAGCGCGCCGCGCAGCGGGGAGTGGGCGAACTGTCCGGCCAGCGCGGCCACCTGGGCGAGCAGGACGAGCACCAGGGTCAGCACGCCGAACGGACCGATGTCGGACTGCTTCATGATGCGCAGCGCGTCCTCGGCCGGCTTGCCGCTGCCCAGCCCGTCGGCGACGTCCGCCAGGCCGTCCAGGTGGAGTCCCCGGGTCAGCCCGGCGAGCACCCCCACCGCGGTCACCGCGCCGAGCGGCCCGCCCGCCCGCCAGGCCACCAGGGCCCCGGCCGTGGCGGCCAGTGCGCCCAGCACCAGTCCGACCAGCGGAGCCGTCAGCATCGCCCGGGCCGCCGCCGCCCGGTCCCACCGTTCCACCCGCACCCGCAGTACGGACAGCGTCCCGAACCCGAACCGCAGGCCGTCGGCCCAGGTGGCCCGATCGGTGCCGCTCGCCATGAACACGTTCCTCTCACGGCGGGAACGCCCCTGGCAGGGGCGTTCCCGGGGTTGTCGTGCCGTCGGCCGGGGGCGCGGGCCGGTTCGCTACAGCTTCCGCAGCAGGTCCGCCGCCGAGGGCAGCCTCGGCTGCTCCTTCGGCGCGCTCGGCGCCATCGGCACGAACGGCTTCGGCGCCTCGTCCGCAAGCACGTCCCCCGCGGCCTGGAGCAGGGGCAGCGCCAGCAGCGCGCCGAAGCCCTCGCCCATGGTGATGCCCTGGTCCTGCAACGGCGTCAGGGTCAGCCGGTCGTACGCCTTCGCCTGGGCCGGCTCGCCGCTGGACTGCCCGGCCCGCCACCACTCGGGCGCCCGGAAGGCGATCCGCTGCGCGACCAGCGCGCAGGCCGCCGAGACCACACCGTCCAGCACCACCGGCAGCCGCCGCACGGCCGCCTGGAGCAGGAAGCCGGTGATCGCCGCGAAGTCGGCCCCGCCGGTGGCGCCGAGCAGCGCGAGCTGGTCGCCGAGCACCGGCCGGGCCCGCCGCAGCGAGTCCCGGATCGTGGCGCACTTGACCATCCACACCCGGTCGTCGATCCCGGAGCCGCGCCCGGTCACCGCCGCCGCGTCCGTCCCGCAGAGCGCGCCGACCAGCACGCCGGCCACCGTGGTGGCGCCGACCCCGAGGTCGCCGAGCAGCACCAGGTCGGTGCCGGCGTCGGCCTCCTCGTCGGCGACGGCCATGCCGGCCCGGAACGCCCGGACGGTCTCCTGCGCGGTGAGCGCGTCCTCGACGTCGATCCGCCCGGAGCCGCGCCGGATCCGGTGGGTGACCACCTCGTCCGGGAAGTCGGCCGGGTCGGCGTCCACCGCGACGTCGACGACCCGCACCCGGGCGCCGTAGCGCGCGGCCAGCCGGGACACCGGCGCGCTGCCGTCGAGCACGGCCCGCACCCGGGCCGCGGTGCCGCCCTCGGCGGGCATCCGGGACACCCCGAGCGCCGCGACGCCGTGGTCGGCGGCGAACAGCAGCACCTTGGGAGCGGAGATCGGCCGCACCGGGGAACGCCCCTGCACGGAGGCCAGCCAGCTGCCCAGCTCCTCCAGCTTGCCGAGCCCGCCGCGCGGGCGGTCGGCCGCCTGCCAGCGCTCGTCGGCGGCCCGCCGGGCGCTCTCGTCGGGGCGCTCGACGAGAGAGGAGAACGTATCGAGATCCACGGTCGTGTCCATCGTCCGGAAGGCTACACGCCGAAGGTGTTCAGCCTGCGGCTGGCTTGACGGTCAGCACCTGCCCGGCCACGACCAGCAGGACCCGCTCCGAGGCGTCCGCCACGGCCATGTTGAGCCGGCCCAGGGTGTCGCGGAAGCGGCGGCCCGCGGCGGTGGCGGGGACGACGCCCATGCCGACCTCGTTGCTCACCGCGACGACCGTGCGCCCGGTGGCCGCCCAGGCGCGTGCCAGCGCCTCGCAGCGGCGCTGGACCGCGCTTTCGCCCCGGTCCGCCCAGACCTCGTCGTCCCAGGCGTCGCACTCGTCCATGACGGAGGTCAGCCACAGCGCCAGGCAGTCGACCAGCACCGGGGCCGGGTCGGTGGGGTCGGCCAGCACGGTCTCCAGGTCGCAGGTCTCGGCGGTGCGCCAGCTCGACGGGCGGCGCTCCCGGTGCAGCGCGACCCGCTGGGCCCACTCGGCGTCGCCGTCCCGGGTGCCGCCGGTGGCCACGTACAGGACGTCCGGGTGGTCGGCGAGCAGCTGTTCGGCTCGGGTGGACTTGCCGGAGCGGGCGCCGCCGAGCAGCAGGGTGCGGGGCAGCGGGGGACGGGTGGGCTCGGAGGGGGTCGCCATGCCGCCCATCCTGCCGGACCGGGCCGCCGGACCAGGCATACGGAAGATCGGGCCGGGCAGGCTATGGTGCGCAGCAACACAGGCAGCGTGGTCAGTGGGAGGAGCCGGCATGGTCTGGACGTGGCGGTACGAGAAGGCGGACGGCAGCGCGGTGACGCCCGGCGGCGGCCAGGAGGAGTTCGCGGGCCAGGGAGACGCCGAGACCTGGATCGGGGAGACCTGGAAGCAGCTCGCGGAGGACGGTGTGGACACCGCGGTGCTGCTGGACGACGACCGCGTCGTCTATGCGATGAGCCTGCGCGAGGAGTAGGCCCGACGGGGTGGGGCGGTCGCCCGGCGGCTGCTCCGCCCCCGACCGGCTCCGGCCGGATCGGCTCCGCCCGGGGCTACTTCGCCCCGATCACGTGCAGGAGCGCGGCGACCTGCCGGTACGGGTCGGTGCGGCCGGCCCGGTACTCGGCCTCCAGGAGCTGGGCCAGCTGCCGCCCGTCCACCGGCGGGGCCGCGTCGTCCGGGGCGTTGTCGGTGAAGACCCGCACGCCGTACCAGTGCCGCAGCGGCACCGACACCTCGGAGAGGGTGACGGTGAGGTCGCCGAGCCGGTCGGCCCGCGCGGCCAGCCCGAGCCGGTTGTAGTACCGGTCGCTCTCGAAGGCGTGCAGGGCGGCCCGCCAGTCCCCGGCGGCGGCCGGCCGCAGGGCGAGCGCGTCGCGGTTGCGGACCAGTAGCGAGAGCAACCCGCCGGGGGCCAGCAGCCGGGCCAGCGAGGCGATCATCGGATCGGGGTCGGGCAGGTACATCAGCACGCCGTGGCAGAGCACCACGTCGAAGCTGCGCGGGCCGAACCAGCGCCCGCACTGGTGGCCGTCGCCGCTGAGCAGCTGCATCCGGCCGCGGACCTCCGGCGGCTCCTCGGCGAGCGCCCCCTGGGCGACGCCGAGCGCGACCGGGTCCGAGTCGATCCCGGTGACGTAGTGGCCGGCCCGGGCCAGCCGCAGGGCCTGGGTGCCCTGGCCGCAGCCGATGTCGAGCACCCGCTGCGCGCTGCGCCCGGCGAGCTGTTCGGCGAGCTGGCGGGCGACGAGCTCCTGGCGGACGAAGTTGCGCAGCCCGCCGAGCCGGTCCAGCCAGGCGCCGGTGCCGCCCGCGAAGGACCCGCTGCGCGAGGGCAGCCTGCGCTCCTGGGCGAGACGGTCGTGGCCGCCGTCCCCCTGCCCCGGAAGCGCGTAGAGGCCGGGCCCCTCC
>NZ_JBIVVI010000793.1:0-4341 GCF_044757675.1 Kitasatospora sp. NPDC091257 | reverse complement strand
GCCTCCACGGTGAGGTCGCCGGGGGTGGCGGCCCGCGGCAACTGCTCGGCGGGCAGCGCCAGGAAGCGCCCCTGCCCGTCGAAGGCGTAGGCGCGGCCGGGCATGTCGGCGCGCCAGCGGCCGCCGTGGCCGCGCAGCAGGCCGTCCGCGGTGCCGGACGGGATCTCGGCGAGGCCGCCGGGGTCGACGGTGACCAGCCGGGAACCGGCCGAGAGCGCCACACCGGGCTCGGAGGCGGTGGCCCAGCGCTGGTCGTAGCGCACCCGCTGCACGCTCATGCCCGGCTTCAGCACCGTCGGGTCCGCTCCCGCGCCCAGCTTCAGCGACTTGCTGCCGGCGGGGTGGTCGCCCTCGAAGCGGAAGCCGTGGCCGCCGACGGTGACGAAACCGGGGCCGGCGAGCCGGGCGAGGGTGCCCTCGGTGAACTCCACCACGCCGCCGTCGATCCGCAGCACGGTGCCGATCGGCACCGGCTGCTCGGCCGCACCGTTGACCACGGCGGCGAAGTCCTCGGCCCGGCCTGGCAGGTGGGACCACTGCTCGCTCTGCCCGTCCCGGCGGATGGTCAGCTTGACCTGGGCCGGGTTGTCCCCGGCCTCGACGGTGATCTCCACCGCCGCCAGGTCGGTGGCGGCGTCACGGGCGGTGAAGACGGCCGCCTTG
The DNA here is from genome assembly GCF_044757675.1 of Kitasatospora sp. NPDC091257. Classification (NCBI taxonomy): domain Bacteria; kingdom Bacillati; phylum Actinomycetota; class Actinomycetes; order Kitasatosporales; family Streptomycetaceae; genus Kitasatospora; species Kitasatospora sp. NPDC091257. The sequence goes on along the minus strand of NZ_JBIVVI010000793.1, from coordinate 3,678 downwards.
CCGCCGGACGTCAGCCGCCGGGAGGAGCGCAGCACCTGGGTGTCGTAGTAGCCGGCGAAGAACTGGCCGTTGGCGCCCCGGAAGTAGAGCACCAGGCTGCCGGTGGCGCTGTCCAGCAGGAACGGCCGGTCGGCGCCCCGGGCGAAGGCGAGCAGCGCGCCGGAGCTGCCCAGCCCGGTGCGGTCCACCGAGAGCTGGGGCACGGGCAGCGCGATGTCGTCCGAGCCGCGCACCCCGCCGGTGAGCCGGCCCAGCTCCTCGCGCTTGGCGGCCAGCAGGGCCTGCCGGGCCGGCAGGTCGCGGCGGTAGCGGGCGAGCGCGTCCTGCTTGGTGGAGAGCGTCAGCAGCTGGTTGTCGATGTCCAGGATCTGCTGGTTCCGCTGGGCGGCGCTCGCGCCCGGCTTGCCGGAGGCGCCGTCCTTCTCCAGGACGACGATGCCCTCACCGGAGGCGTTGACCGTCCCGTAGTCGAACTGCACGATGCGGTCGCCCTGGCTGTCCCGGGCGCAGACCACCTTGCCGCTGCGGCGGACCACCAAGCCGTAGCCGTTCCAGCTGTCCAGCGCGAAGTGGGTGGCGTCGTTGTCGGCCTCGCGGCGGTACTGGATCAGCGGGGTGTCATTGTCGGTCTTCCCGCCGGAGAGGTTCATGTCCAGGCCGGAGCCGACGTTGCGCAGGAAATAGCAGGCGATGCCGTTGAGGCTGGTGCCGGTGGGCTCGAAGGTCCACAGCGCGGTGGCGGCCGCCCGGTTGGCGGTGCGCACCAGCGGGGCCGCCGCGTCCTTGCGGTCGCCCTCCACCGCGAGGTACTGGTCCCGGCCGTCCTTGGGCAGCTTGAACCGCAGCCGGTAGCGCCAGGCGGTGACGTCGTCCTCCTGGCCGGCCCGCAGTTCGGCGCGCCGGCGCTCCAGCTCCGGGATTCCGGCGGTCTCCTGCTGGAGGCGGGCGATCTCCGCCTCGGAGTCGGTCACGTCCCGGGCCAGCCGGGCCACCTCGGCGTCCAGTGCGCCGACCGCGTCCACGGTGCCGCTGGACTCGGGGGCGGCGAGCACCGGCAGGGCCAGCCGGTCCGGGACCTCGGCCAGCCGGCCGTCCCCTCCGACGCCCAGGTCGAGGGTCGCGACGTAGGCGTCGTCGGTGGCCTTGCCGCTCACCGGGTCGGGCCCGCCGGTGGCACAGGCGAGCAGCACCCGGGCCTGGCGCTTGACGGGCTTGGCCGCGCCGTCGTACCCGGCCGGTGCGGCCTCCTGCTGGTGGTGCAGGACGGCCGAGAGGCCGGAGACGACCTTGCGCCCGGTGAACGCGAAACTGTCGCGGCGCACCCCCGGGTTGTCGCCGATCGGCGCCTCGGAGGTGATCCAGGCCGGCCCGCCGCGCAGGACGGCGTTGCGGGCGTTGTCCGTCTGGTCGTACAGCGTGTCGCCGGAGCCCTCGTCGAAGCGGTAGTAGACGGCCAGCCCGGGCTCGTTGCCGACCAGACGGCGACCGCGGTCGGCGGCGATCTCCTCGCCGCTGCGGGGGCGGCTCCAGATCCGGACCTCGTCCAGTTCGGCGCGGCCGAACGAACCGAGGGCGCGCCCCAGGGTCAGCGGGCCGAGTCCGCCGTACGGCATGTCGGTGGTGCGGCGGCCGAGTTCGACACCGTCGCGGTAGACGATCTGCTCACGGGTGGCGCGGACGAAGACACAGGCCCAGTGGTGCCAGTCGGTGTCGGTGGTGCGCTGGCCGATGTTCAGGTCGTCGGCGTAGAAGGCGAAGGCGAAGGTGTCGTCCGAGCGGAAGCCGATGTGCAGGCTGCGCAGCCGGGCGCCGGCCGCCGCGCCGTGCCCGATCAGGAAGTCCTCCCGGCCGCCGGTCGCGGTGCGCCGGGCCCAGAACTCCACCGTGAAGTCCTGATCGGCGAGTTGGAGGGCGTTGGCGGGCAGCTCGGCCACGTCGTCGACACCGTCGAAGCGCAGCGCCGTCTCGGCGTGGCCGCTCTCGCTCACCGCCGGGACCAGCGGTCGGCCGGTGAACGGGCAGGTGCCGGGGGCGGCTTCGTAGACGGCCTCGCGGTAGCGCTCGTCGGGACTGGTCCAGGCCTGCGAGCCCTGGGTGTTGAACAGGCCGTCGCGGCTGCGCTCGACGCTGAAGCCGTCGATCCGGGCGGTGGCGTCGTTGTGCGCGAAGATCTGCCAGCGCTCCCGGCCGTGCACGGCGGTGGGCACCAGCAGGGCGGTGAACCGGCCGCGGGAGAGGTTGCGGACGAAATCCAGCTCCTGGGTCGGCTCGATGAACGCCCGGCCCTCCATGTCCCGGGTGCCGAGGCTGTCCTTCGCGGAGTCCGGGCGGCCCTTGTGCCGGCTGCGCCGGTAGCGGACCTCCAGCACCGGCTTCAACTCACCGCCGACCAGCACGAACCGGTCGCAGAGCAGGGTGGCGTCGACCACCGCGACCTTGCCCGCGCCGCCCCGGCTGAGGTAGTCGGTGCGCGCCGCGTCGCCCGAGGAGCCGGTGCCGTCGGCGAGCCGGAAGACCGCGTCCGCGTCGTCGGCCCGGACCGACTGCCGCAGCACGTACACATGGGTGCCGTCGGAGACCACCTGGAAGGGCGCGGCCGCGCCGAGCCGGGCCGTACTGGACAGGAACGGGTCCAACTCGTCCTCGCCGAGCCGTTCCGCCGGATCCGCCTCGACCCGCCCGCCGCGCTTCACCGCGGGCATCCGCACCGCGCCGGCCACCGCGTAACCCACCCGGGCCAGCTCGGCCGGGAAGCGCAGCGGCAGCGGGTTCTCCGACCAGTACGCCGCGTCCGCCTCCCCGCGCGCCTCGTCGTGCTGCGACAGGTCCAGGACCGTGTAGACGATGCGCCGCTGGTCGTCCATCGCGAACGCGACCGTGCTGCCCTGGTGCCGCACGGTCGTGGTGTGCACGTAGGCGCGGTCGCTGTAGACCTTCACCAGGTGCTGAATCTCCGTCAAACCTGCCACCTCGTAGGCGGGTGCCTGCCGGAAACCGACGAGCACGATCGACACGAAACGTGTCCACGCTTTCACTTGACGTAATCAGCGGACAAGGTGCTTCCCAGCCAGCGCGAGGCCGAAACTCGCCCACCCACGGACACCGGCCGTTCTGCGGGCCACGACGCCTCGGCTCGCGGCGGACGGTCACCCCTCGACCCCCGTCGCGGTGGCAGCAGTTCCCGGTCCGGGCGCCTGCGGCGTGCTGATGCGCGCGCACGATGGTGGAGTCCACCGAGACGTCCCAGTCGATCTCGCCCGCCGCGTCGGCCGCAGCCCGGACCTGCTGCAGTAACCGCTCCCAGGTGCCGTCCGACGACCGCAACCGATGGCGCTCATAGACCGTCTTCCACGGACCGAACCGCTCCGGCAGGTCACGCCACTGCACCCCGGTCCGCACCCGGTGCACAATCCCGTCGATCACCTGCCGATGATCACGCCACCGCCCGTACCTGCCGTTGCTCACCGGCAAGAACGGCCGCAGCCGTTCCCACTCGGCATCCGACAGATCACCACGTTCTCCCCGCCCCACACCCGGAACAACGAGCAGATCAAGCGACAGTCACATGATCCGCCGGACGGCTCCTAGGGCGCGTATTCGGTCGTGATCAATCTGTGTGATTCACCTTCGCGGCGGGTCCTGATCCGGTAGACCATGGTGTGTGACGCGAGCGCAACT
>NZ_JBIVVI010000792.1:0-4341 GCF_044757675.1 Kitasatospora sp. NPDC091257 | reverse complement strand
CCTCCAGCAGGACCCCTTCAGCAGGCCCCTCTCCAGCAGGCCTCGGCTATCACACCAAGTAGCCGCTCCCCCAAGGTGGTTGTTCCCGTGACAGGCGCACCCGTCCTGCAGCTGCGCTCGGTCTCCAAGCGCTTCGGTGCCGTCCAGGCCCTCACCGACGTCGACCTCACCGTCCACGCCGGCGAGGTGCTCGCCCTCGTCGGCGACAACGGCGCCGGCAAGTCCACCCTCGTCAAGACCATCGCCGGCGTCCACCCCGTGGACGAGGGCACCCTCGCCTGGCACGGCGAGCCGGCGCGCCTGGCCCGCCCCCAGGACGCCACCGCCCTCGGCATCGCGACCGTCTACCAGGACCTCGCGCTGTGCGACAACCTCGACGTCATCGCCAACCTCTTCCTCGGCCACGAGAAACGCCGCCGCGGCCTGCTCGACGAGGTCGCCATGGAACAGCACGCCCGCCGGCTGCTGGACACCCTCTCCATCCGCATCCCCGACGTGCGCACCCCCGTCGCCGCCCTGTCCGGCGGGCAGCGCCAGGTGGTGGCCATCGCCCGCGCCCTGGTCGGCGAGCCGGCCCTGGTCGTCCTGGACGAGCCCACCGCGGCCCTCGGCGTCGAACAGACCGCCCAGGTCCTCGACCTGGTGGAGCGGCTGCGCGGGCAGGGCCTGGCGGTCGTGCTGGTCAGCCACAACATGGCCGACGTACGGGCAGTGGCCGACACCGTCGCCGTCCTGCGCCTGGGCCGCAACAACGGCGTCTTCCCGGTGGCCGGCACCACCCAGGAACAGATCGTCGCCGCGATCACCGGCGCCACCGACAACGCCCACGCCCGCCGGGCCCGCCGCACCGGGCACACCGAGGAGGCCGAGGCCCTGTGAGCACCCCCGAAGCACCCGCCACCGCCCCCGCGGCCACGCCGGACCCCAGGCTGCAGCAGACCGAACCGGGCTGGGCCGGCCAACTGCGCGCCGCCCGCCGGCGCCTGGCCTCCGGCGAGCTCGGCTCGCTGCCGGTCGTCGTCGGCCTGGTCGTCATCGCCGTCGTCTTCCAGTCCGTCACCCACCACTTCCTGCAGGCCGACAACCTCACCAACATCACCCGCTTCATCGCCGGGCCCGGCCTGATCGCGGTCGGCGTCGTCTTCGTGCTGATCCTCGGCGAGATCGACCTCTCCCTCGGCTCGGTCGCCGGCGCCGGCGCCGCCATCGCGGCGGTGCTGACGGCGCGCCAGGGCTGGAGCGAGTGGGTGGCGATCCTCGCCGCCCTCGGCGCGGCCTGCGTCATGGGGCTGCTGCACGGCCTGTTCTTCGCCCGCGTCGGCGTGCCCGCCTTCGTCGTCACCCTCGCCGGGATGCTCGCCTGGAGCGGCCTGCAGGAGTACGTGCTCGGCGACGGCGGCACCGTCAACAACCGCCACGGCGGCGTCGTCGCCGGCCTGGACAGCACCTTCCTCGGCGACGGCGACATCGCCTACGCCTGGGCCCTGGCCGTCCTCGCCCCCGTCCTCTACCTGGCCGCCCGCCTGAACACCGCCCGCCGGCGCCGCGCCGCCGGCCTCACCGCACCCCCCGCCGCCGACAGCGCCGTGCGCGCCGCCGCCCTCGCCGTCCTCACCCTCGCCACCGCCTACACCCTCAACCAGGACCGCGGCCTGCCGCTGTCCCTGGTCGTCCTGCTCGGCGCCGTCCTCGCCACCGACTTCGTGCTGCGCCGCACCCGCTACGGCCGCCAGGTCTTCGCCGTCGGCGGCGGCGTCGAGGCCGCCCGGCGCGCGGGCGTCAACGTCGCCCGGGTACGGATCTCCGTCTTCGTACTCTCCGCGTTCCTGGCAGGCCTGGGTGGCCTGTTCTACGCCTCCCAGCAGGGCTCCGCCGACAAGCAACTGGGCAGCGGCAACGTCCTGATGAGCGCCATCGCCGCGGCCGTCATCGGCGGCACCAGCCTCTTCGGCGGGCGCGGCAAGACCTGGTCCGCCCTGCTGGGCATCCTCGTCATCCAGTCCATCACCACCGGCCTCGACATGGTCCACGCCGCCCAGGCCATCCAGTACATGATCACCGGCGCGGTCCTGCTGGCCGCCGTCGTCCTCGACTCCCTCACCCGCCGCACCCGCACCACCGGCCGCCGGTAGGGAAGTTCGAATGGCCCGGCGCCCCGCGATGCGGCGGGACGCCGGGCCCTTTCGCGGCCCGCCTCCCACTCCGGAGCTTGCCTCCCGCTCCGGCCGAGGCCCGTGACCGACACGGCCCGGAGCCGCACCGCCCGCTGGGCGGACATCGAAGTGACCGCCGGTGACGAGGAATTGGACGGGCCGAGGAGCTGGACGGGGCCGAGGCGGAGCCCACCGAGCCCGTCCTGCGGTCCGTCGTGCTGAGCCGCAGCCGGTCGGCCTCGCACGTACCGGGCGGCACGCCCGTCGTCCTCGCCGACGTCGATCTCTTCGGCCACCCGGCGACCGAGGTGCTGGAGGCCCTGGGCGACGACCTGCCCGCGGAACTCTCGATCGCGCCGCAGGACCGGCACGGCTACCTGACGGCCGTCACCCTGCGAGCCACCCCGCCACCCCCGCCACCCCCGCCGGCAGGCCGTCGGACCCGGGCCGCGGCGGAAGCCGCCGAGGTCGAACGCGCCCTCGGCGGCTACCAGTACCTGTGGACCACGGAACGCGACCGGTGGCAGCTCCACGAGAGCGGCGGCGGCCATGTGGTCCAGCGCCGGGACGCGCCGTGGACGCACCTGCTGATCTGCAACGACACCTTGGCGCGGCGGATCACTGCCGAGATGCTCGCAGCCGGCGTGAACGTCGTTCCGGAGCGGTTCTGAGCCCTCCCCGGCCCCTGTCACGGTGCCCGGCCGAGCCGTCGACCGAGCCGTCGACCGGGCCCGTGACGGAGAGCCCGGTGGACGGCCGTCACCGCGGTTGCCAGGTTCCGAGCGCCCGGGCGAGTCGCCTGCCCTGCGCGGGTGTGATGCCGTGGGCGAGCTGCCGGGCGAACCGCGGGCTTCCCGGGACGTCGCACCGCAGGATCCCGGCGACGGCGCGCTCCCGCCCTGCCCGGGGCCGGCCCCATCGCCGGCCCTGCGGTGCGCTCCAGCGCGCGGGTGCCCAGCGCAGGTGCCGCAGGACGAAGGCGGCAAGGTGCGCCGCGCCCTCCGGTGGTGTCCCGACCGCGGCCAGCGCCGCCCGGACCACCTCCGCGGCGTCCGGCGGCAGTTGCGCGTCGCCGAGGGTCGGCAGCAGGAGCAGCAGCCGCACCGACGGGTCGTGCACACCGGGCGCGGCGTGGTCGGGCGTGTTGGCGACGTGGATCAGCTCCCGCCAGGACAGGCCCGGTCCCTGCTGGTGTTCCGGCTCCGGGAGGCGGGTGTCGACGGCGGCGAGACGGCCCCGCACCCGGCCCCAGTCGGGGTGGACGACCAGGTACTCCGTTCCCCGGTCCGTGGGGAGGTCGCAGCTGTACATGTGCACCGCGTGCCCGCCGCCGAAGGGCAGGCGCGCCTCCAGCCCCTCCAGCATCGCCGCCTCCCACGCGGCGTCGGCCTCGGCGGCACCGGTACCGAACCACCCGGCGACCAGCTCGCGCTCGGTGTCGGCCACCGCGCAATGCCGCGTCAGGTAGGCGGCCCACCACTGCGGCCGGGCCGCTGTCCGCCCGCCATGTCCGTCGTCCAGCACCGGGTCAGGCTCTCACACCCTGCCGCGCAGGACCGGCGCCCCGACGGCCGGGTCACCTTGTGCACCCCCGCGGAGCCGCACCCTTCCTCCACGCCCTCACACGCAACAGGGCCGGCATCGGACAAGTCGGCGTCCCTGCCCACCTCGCGGACCCAGCAGGACCGTTCCCCGGTCGGCCGTCGTCAGCTCGCCGCCGGGGGCGGCGTGTGCGGCTGCGCGCCGGGTGATGGCGTCTCCCCCCCGGTACTCCACCTCGAAGATCGGCGCGGACATGATGGTGCTCTCCTGCTGGCACACCTTCGACCTGCCGGCCTCGGTGGTCCGCCCGTTCAACACCTACGGCCCGCGCCAGTCGGCCCACGCCGCGATCCCCACCATCCTGGCCCAACTCCAATCCGGTGCACGGGAGATCAGGCTCGGCTCGACGACTCCCACCCGCGACTTCACCTACGAGACCGACACCGCGGAGGGCTTCCTGGCCGCCCGTGCCGACCGCGCGATCGGCGGGACCGTCAACCTCGGCACCGGCGGCGAGGTGTCGATCGACGGCCTGGCCGAGGCCCTGATCGCCGCCTCCGGCCGGGACGCCGAGCACCTGCACCTGCTCGCGCCGGACCGCCACCAGGTCTGACACCGGCACCCGAGGCGGGGGTGGGCCCGGACC
>NZ_JBIVVI010000791.1:0-4343 GCF_044757675.1 Kitasatospora sp. NPDC091257 | reverse complement strand
GCCGGTTCGGGGGCCGGCCGGCCCCGGCGGCGCCCGGTTTCGGACGCCTTGTCGGACTGCGCACGCATCTTCGAAAGAAGGCGCCGCCCTACCGGCACAAGGCCCGGTATGGTCTGGGGTAACCGTGGACGCGGGGTATCGGAGTCCCCTGCGCGAGGAGCCCCCAACGTGCTGATCACCCATGACACCGAGTGCGCGCTGAGCCTCCTCGTGGAGCTGCTCAACACCGCACCCGAGGTGTGCGGCGCCGAGCGGCTGCCGGACGTCGCCGCGCTGGACGCCTTCGTGGTCCGCCGGGAGATCAGCGAGATCGACTCGCTGACCGAGGACGACCTCCGGCGGGTGCACGAGCTGCGCACCCGGCTGCGCGAGGTGTTCGCGACGGAGTCCACCGCGCAGGCCGCGGAGCTGGTCAACTCCATCGTCGCGGCCGCCGGGACGACGCCCCGGCTGACCAACCACGACGACCACGACTGGCACATCCACTACTTCGCGCCGCACGCCGCCCTCGACGACCACCTGGCGGCCGAGCTGGGCATGGCGCTGGCCCTCATCCTCATGGCGGGCGAGCGGGAGCGGCTGCGCCGCTGCGAGGCGCCGGACTGCGCGCGGGTCTTCGTGGACCTCTCCCGGAACCGCTCGCGGCGCTACTGCGACAGCCGCACCTGCGGCAACCGGCTGCACGTCGCCGCCTACCGGGCGCGGCAGCGGTCGGCGGAGGCCGTCCCCTCCGCCTGACCGGCCGGTCCTCCCGTTCAGATGCCGCGCTTGCGGAGGATCTCCTCGATGTCGGCGAAGTCGCCGAGGCCGTCCTCCCGCTTGCCCGCGGCCGACTTCTTCGGGGCCCTGGGCGTCGGCGCCACCGCCGGACGCTCGGGCGCCGGCCCGGCCGCGGCCGGGCGCTCCGGGGCGCTCTCCACCGCCCCGGCGCCCCGGCGGCCCACCCAGCGGGTGGTGACCAGCAGCACCGCCGAGACGCCGAGCAGCGCGATGCCGGTCCACACCCGCGGGTCGAGGACCAGCCTGGTCGCCCAGTCGGCGAACTCCCGGCCGATCGTGCTCGCCAGCGGGAACAGGCCGGTCAGGTAGAGCCCGGCGGGCAGCAGGGCCACCGCGAACCAGCGGGTCGCCGACAGGAAGCGCCGCCGGTAGGCCCGCAGCCCGGCGAAGGCCACCCCGCCCGCGGTGAGGACGAAGCTGATCGCCGCGCTCAGCACGGTGCCGCTCCTTCGTGTCCGGTCGTCCTGGTCATCGGTGCCTTCCTCTCGGTCCGCCCTCGGGCGCACCTCCGGCCGGAGCGGGCGCCCACTAGTGGAACACTGGGGGAATGATCGATGGTTCCCTCCCCCGCCTCGAGTTCTGGTGCGACCTCCAGTGCCCGGACTGCCACACCGCGCTGGACGACGTACGGGCGCTGCGCGCGCAGTACGGCGACGCGCTGCCCGTGGAGGTGCGGCACTTCCCGCTGGAGAAGCACAAGCACGCCTACGCCGCCGCGGAAGCGGCCGAGGAGGCGTTCGCGCAGGGGCTGGGCTGGCCGTTCGTCGAGGCGCTGCTGGCCCGTACCGCGGAGCTGGACGCGCGCGGGCAGCAGGTGCTGCTGGACGTGGCCCGGGAGGTCGGGGCGGACGTCGACGAGGTGGACACCGCGCTGATCGACGGCCGGCACATGCTGACCGTCGACGCCGACCAGGCCGAGGGCAAGGCGATCGGGGTCACCGGCACGCCGACGTACGTGATCGGCGGGCAGCGCCTCGACGGCGGCAAGAGCCAGGACGGGCTGCGCGAGCGGATCGTGGCCGTCATCGAGGCGGCGAAGGCTTCCTGACGACACGCCGGGTCACAGCTGCTTGCCGTAGAGGCGCTCGGTGACCCGGTAGCCGAGCGAGGTGTAGAGCCGGATGGCGACCTCGTTGCCGGAGAAGACGTTGAGGCCGAGGTTCCGCACCCCGGCGGCCAGGCACTCGCGTTCGGCGAGCAGCATCAGCGTGCGTCCGTGTCCCCGGCCCTGGTGGGCCGGGGACACCTCGACCTTCATCACCCAGGCGAGCGGTTCGCCGTCCGGCAGGTCGCGCAGGCGCGGCTGCAGCCAGAGCAGGCCGTACGGCTCCTCCCCGCCGTCGGCGCCGTACAGGCGGCGCAGGACCATGCCCGGGGTCTCCGGGTCCGGCGCGGCCGGGTTCTGCGGCCCGCCGCCCGAGCGGGCGCGGGCCTGTTCCTCGGTGAGGCCGGAAGCCACCATCACGCGGACGTAGTCCTGCACGGACCGGTCGAACCAGTCCCGGATCTCGGCCCTCCGGTCGAACGGGCGCACGCTCAGCCCCGCGGGCAGGTCCGAGGCGACTGTCAACCGCTTGGACATGGCCAGGGCCCGCTCGGTGTACCCGAGCGTCACGGCGAGCCCCCGGGCCGCCGCGGCCGGCTCCGGGACGCCGACGTCGACCCGGGTGCAGCCCCAGGTGCGCAGCACCTCCTCGGCGGCCAGCCCGCCGAACGTTCCCCGACCCCGGCCGCGCCCCTCGGTGATCTCCAACTCGGATATCCGGCCCCAGAGTTGATCGCCCTGCGGGTCGGCGGTGGTGCGCAGCGCGCCGACCGGGTGGCCGTTCGCGAGGATCAGCCAGCGTCTGGTGCGGCCGCCGGCCGCGGTGGGTGTCTCCGGGCCCTCGGGGCGCAGCGTGGTGGTCATGTGGTGGTCCCTTCCCGTTGCACGGGGGGTTATCCACGCGGCCGGTGCGCTTCCCCGGCGTTCTTCCGGGCTGCTCTCCCGGGCGGGGATCACGGGTCGAGGTCGTCGCCGCTGCGCTCGGTGAAGACGGCCATGGCCTTGGCGGTGACGGGGCCGATGCCGGGCAGTTCGCGGTCGTCGACGCGGGTGACGGCCTGGACGTCGCGGGTGGTGGAGGTCAGGAAGACCTCCTCGGCGTCCTGGAGGGCGCTGAGCGGCAGGTCGGCCTCCTCGGCGCCGCACCAGTCGACGACGAGCTGCCGGGTGATGCCGGCCAGGCAGCCGGAGGCGAGGGCGGGGGTGAGCAGGCGGCCGCCGAGGACCACGAAGACGTTGGATCCGGTGCCCTCGCAGAGCCGTCCCGCGGTGTTGGCGAGCAGGGCCTCGGAGGCGCCGGCGCGGTGGGCGGCGGCCAGGGCGACGACGTTCTCGGCGTACGAGGTGGTCTTGAGGCCTGCGACGGCGCTGTGCTCGTTGCGGCGCCAGGGGACGACGGCGACGGCGGTCTCGTCGGGGCGGTGGCCGATCGCGCTGAGGGCGACGACCAGGGTGGGGCCGGCGGTGCCGCGCTCGGAGCTGAGCGGGCCGTTGCCGCCGGTGTAGGTGACGCGCAGGCGGCCGAGCGGCGCGGGGTTGGCGGCGAGGACCTGGGCGCAGGCCTCGCGGACCAGGTCGTGATCGGGGTCGGCCAGGCCGAGGCCGCGGGCGGAGCGGGTGAGCCGGTCCAGGTGGCGGGTGACCGCGAAGGCCCGGCCGTCGACCGTCTTCAGGGTCTCGAAGACGCCGTCGCCGGTGGTGAGGCCGTGGTCGAGGACCGAGACGGCCGCGTCGGCGGAGTCGACGAGGGAGCCGTTGACCCAGCTCGTGGTGCGGTTGTGCATCGGGTGCTGCTCCTAGGCGGTGGGGGCGCAGGCCCCGGTCGGGTCGGATCCGGTGCCGGATTCGCCACCGGGTTCGCCACCCGACGCTATCGCGACGAGGCGGGCGGCCTTCAGCTCGGTTTCGGCCCATTCCCGCTCGGGGTCGGAGCCCCAGGTGATGCCGGCGCCGGTGCCGAAGCGCAGGACGGGCGCGCCGGGGTCCGCCCGGTCGATCCAGAACGTGCGGATGCCGACGGCGAGTTCGGCCTCGCCGCGGTCGGCGTCGACCCAGCCGACGGCGCCGCAGTACGGGCCGCGCGGGGCGGTCTCCAGGGCCTCGATGATCCGCAGGGCGCTGGACTTGGGGGCGCCGGTGACGGAGCCGGGCGGGAAGGTGGCGGCGAGGAGCTCGGGCCAGCCGGCTCCGTCGCGCAGGGTGCCCTCGACGGTGGAGACCAGGTGGACCAGGCCGGGGTGCTTCTCGACGGCGCAGAGGTCGGGGACGGTGACGCTGCCGGTCGCGCAGACCCGGCCGAGGTCGTTGCGGACCAGGTCGACGATCATCACGTTCTCGGCGTGGTCCTTGTCGAGGAGGTCGTCCTCGGTGCGACCGGTGCCCTTGATCGGGCCGGAGGAGACGGTGCGGCCGGTGCGGCGCAGGTAGAGCTCGGGTGAGGCGGTGGCGATCTCGACGCCGTGCCCGGGCAGGCGGACGGTGCCGGCGTAGGGGGCGGGGTTGCCGTGGGCGAGGAGGC
>NZ_JBIVVI010000790.1:0-4350 GCF_044757675.1 Kitasatospora sp. NPDC091257 | reverse complement strand
ATTTCAGAGGTGTGCTCTTCCTATCGCCCCGCGCCCGCGCGCCCCGCCCCCGTCCGCGTCACCCCCGCCCGCGTCACCCCCGTCCGCGTCTTCGCCGCGGCGGGGGTGACGGAGGTTACAGCCCCGACGGCGCCCGGCAGCCGGACGGCCGGGGCGGGCACCCGCACGGGCGAACTACAGTCGTCGGTATGACGAGAACCCCGGACAGCGCCGTCCGCTCCTACATCGACCGGCACCAGGCCGCCTTCCTCGCCGACCTCGCCGAGTGGCTGGCCATCCCCTCGGTCTCGGCCGATCCGGACCGGGCCGGCGACGTGCGGCGCTCGGCCGAGTGGCTGGCCGCCAAGCTCGGCGAGACCGGCTTCCCGGTGACCGAGGTGTGGGAGACCGAAGGCCTGCCCGCGGTGTTCGCCGAGTGGCCCTCCGGGGACCCGTCCGCGCCGACCGTCCTGGTCTACGGGCACCACGACGTGCAGCCCGCGGCGCGGGAGGACGGCTGGGAGACCGAGCCGTTCACCCCGACCGTGGTCGACGGCCGGCTGTACGCGCGCGGCGCCGCCGACGACAAGGGCCAGGTGTTCTTCCACACCCTGGGCGTGCGCGCCCACCTGGCCGCCACCGGCCGCACCGCGCCGGCCGTCAACCTCAAGCTGCTGATCGAGGGCGAGGAGGAGTCCGGCTCGCCGAACTTCGCCGAGCTGGTCCGGCGCGAGGCCGGACGGCTGGCCGCCGATGTGGTGGTCATCTCGGACACCGGCATGTGGTCCGCTACCACGCCGACCGTCTGCACCGGCATGCGCGGCCTGGCCGACGCCCAGATCGACCTGTACGGGCCGGACACCGACATCCACTCCGGGTCCTTCGGCGGCGCCGTCCCCAATCCGGCCCAGGTCGCGGCGGAGCTGGCCGCCGGCCTGCACGACGCCGACCGCAAGGTCGCGATCCCGGGGTTCTACGACGGCGTCGTCGAGCTGACCGGGACGGAGCGCGAGCTGTTCGCCGAGCTGCCCTTCGACGAGGAGCAGTGGCTGCGGGTCGCCAAGTCGTACGGCACCCGCGGCGAGGCCGGCTACTCCACCCTGGAGCGGATCTGGGCCCGCCCGACCGCCGAGGTCAACGGCATCTGGGGCGGCTACACCGGCCCCGGCGGCAAGACCATCGTCCCCGCCTCGGCGCACCTCAAGCTGTCCTTCCGGCTGGTCGCCGGACAGGAGGTGGAGAAGGTCCGCGAGGCGGTGCGGGCCTGGGTGGCCGAGCGGGTGCCCGCGGGCGTCCGGTACGACCTGGTCTTCCCCGGCGCGACCCGGCCCTGCCTGACCCCGCTGGACCACCCGGCGCTCCGGTCCACCGTCCGGGCGATGGGGCGGGCCTTCGGCCAGAAGATCCTCTTCACCCGCGAGGGCGGCTCCGGCCCCGCCGCCGACCTCCAGGACGTGCTGGGCGCGCCGGTACTGTTCCTCGGCATCTCGGTGCCCTCGGACGGCTGGCACTCGGTCAACGAGAAGGTCGAGCTGGACCTGCTGGCCAAGGGTGTGGAGACCGCCGCGTACCTCTGGGGCGACCTGGCGGAGAACTTCCGGCCGGGGGCATGACCCCGGGTTCGAGCACCATGGCAGCCAGATCACTCATCCGGATGATTCACCACGTGGGGATGGAACAGACGTGAGCACCGTGCCTGAGACCGAGCGCCCGCTGCACCTGGCACTGGCCCGGTCCGGGGTGGACCGGGCGGCCGAGCACCGCCTCGACGAGCCCTGGCTGGCGGCGGCCTGGAGCCACCCGAGCACCCGGGTCCTGCCGATCGCGGGCGGCGAGGCGTTCGTGGTCGACACCGCGGAGGGCACCGAGCTCGTGCTGATGCCCTCCTTCGAGGCGCCGCAGACCGGCGACCGGTACTTCCTGGGCACCGACGAGGACGGCGTCTCGTACTTCGCGCTGGCCGGCGAGAGTCTGCCCGGGCGCCTGGACGGCGACGCCCGCCCGGCCGGGCTGCGCGAGGTCGGCGGGCTGCTGTCCGACCGGGACGCCGGGCTGCTGGTGCACGCGGTGGCGCTGGAGCACTGGCACCGGCTGCACAGCTTCTGCTCGCGCTGCGGGCACCCGACCGAGAAGGCCGGCGCCGGGCACGTGCGGCGCTGCACCTCCTGCGCGGCCGAGCACTACCCGCGCACCGACCCGGCGGTGATCATGGTGATCACCGACGAGCAGGACCGCTGCCTGCTCGGCCGCCAGGCGCTGTGGCCGGAGGGCCGCTGGTCCACGCTGGCCGGCTTCGTCGAGCCGGGGGAGTCGATCGAGCAGGCGGTGGCCCGCGAGGTGCAGGAGGAGGCGGGCGTGCGGGTCGGCGAGGTGCGCTACGTCGCCAGCCAGCCCTGGCCGTTCCCGTCCAGCCTGATGCTCGGCTTCCTGGGCCGGGCGCTGCCCGGCGGCACCGAGATCACCGTGGACGGCGAGGAGCTGGCCGAGGCGCGCTGGTTCTCCCGCGAGGAGCTGCGGGCCGGGATGGAGGCGGGCGAGATCCTGCCGCCGTCCGGCATCTCGATCGCCCGGCACCTGGTCGAGCTCTGGTACGGGGAGCCGCTGCCCTCGGCGGCGCGCTGGTAGCCCTGCGGTAAAGCGGTCCGGCCGAAGCGGTCCGCCCGAAAGCGGCCCGTACGAAGTGGTCGGCCCGAAAGCGGCCCGCCCGAATGGTGCCCGGGCGAAGGGGGGCGCGTGGAGAATTCCGCGCGCCCCCCTTTTACTCCGCAATCCCTTCCCGAATTCGCCACGACCAGCTGTTCGTATCCGGACGGGCCAGTTCTGCTACCGGGAGGGGCTCGCAGGACTCCGAAGTCAACCCGCGCGGACGATATTGCCGGAAACGGCTGAAACCGGCTCGCCGTGCTCGCTACATTCACGAGGGTGACAATCCCCCGGGGCACCGCCCAATCCCCCAAATACCAGCGCCTCGCCGCCGACCTGCGCCGCCGGATCGCCGAGGGCGAGTTCACCGCCGACGCGGCCCTGCCGGTCGAGAGCGAACTGGAGCGCCAGTACGGCGTCGCCCGCAACACCGTCCGGCTCGCCGTCGACGTCCTGGTCAACGAGGGCCGCCTGGTCCGCCTCCAGGGCAAGGGCACCTACCTGCGCGAACACCCCGTCCTGGACCACCGCGCCTACGGGCCCGGCCTGACCCCCGCGCCGCGCGACTGCCTCGCCGCGCCCTCCGCCGTCTACCTCGGCGAGGCCGCCGAGGCCGGACGGGAGCTCGGCACCGACTTCGAGATGATGATCGTCCGGGCCAGGGTGGACATCGCCGAACGGCTCGGACTGCGCCCCGGCGAGGCCATCGTGGTCCGCCGCCAGCTGCGGCTGCTCGACCGCGAGCCGTACTCCATCGAGGAGAGCCACTACCGGGCCGGCCTCGCCGCCGGCACCCCGCTGATGGAGCCCGACCCCGTCGAGGGCGGCGACGAGGCGGTGCTCGCCACCCTCGGACGCACCGAGATCGGGGCCGTGGACCACCTGGTCGCGCGGATGCCCGGCCCCGAGGAGGCCCAGTGGTTCCAGGGCGGCCCCGGGGTGCCGCTGATGGTGCAGACCCGCGTCACCTACGACCGGCGCGGGCCCGTCCGGGTTATCGAGACCCGCTACTCGGCCGACCGCAGCCGGCTCGTCTACGGCGTGGGCGACCTCGGCGCCCGCACCACCCTGCCCGCCCCCGCCGCGCCCGTCGACCCGGCCCGGGCCGACGCGCCGTGACGCGCGCCGGCCCCGGCGGCCCCGGCGGCCCGGGCGGCCCGGGCCGGACCCGGCGGACTCAGGCCGCCAGGGCCTTCTTGACCTGCAGCAGGCTCGGGTTCGTCATGACGACGCGCTCGCCGCCGCCGGCCGGCGTCACCAGCACCGTCGGAACGGTCTGGTTGCCGTTGTTCACCGACTCGACGAAGGACGCCGACGCCGGGTCCTCCTCGATGTTGATCTCGGTGTAGCCGATGCCTTCGCGCTCCAGCTGGCTCTTGAGTCGGTTGCAGTACCCACACCAGGTCGTGCTGTACATCGTCACGGTGCCGGACATCGAGGGGGCTCCTTCGAAAGAGAGGTGCGTACGGTCTCCGGAGGCAACGTCCACCGGGCGGCGGGCATTCCGGTATGCCGTCGACCGTCGTACGGGGCGATCATCCTGCGATCGCACCGGGCCTGTGGACAACCCCCTCCGCGATGTCCCACCGGGCTGAGAGGATGGAACGCATGCAGGAAGACCTCTTGAGCGGCAGGGTGCGGAGGATCTCGTGCCGTTCGGCCAGTCGGCCGAGGGCGGTGCGCAGGGCCCGCGGGTCGATCGGCCCGGTCCAGCGCCGGTTGAGGTAC
>NZ_JBIVVI010000789.1:0-4353 GCF_044757675.1 Kitasatospora sp. NPDC091257 | reverse complement strand
GGGTGCGGTCGGTGGCCGAGGCGGCGCAGCGGGCGGTGCTGCCGGAGCCCCCCGCGGCGGTGGGGCGGCTGTCGGTCGCGGCCTGCTACCGGGCCGCCCAGGACGAGGCGCTGATCGGGGGCGACGCGTACGCGCTGCAGGTCACCCCGTACGGCGTGCGCGGGCTGATCGCCGACGTGCGGGGCAAGGGGTTGCACGCGGTCGGGGCGGTCTCGGTGCTGCTGGGCGCCTTCCGCGAGGACTCCCACCGGCTGCCGGACCTGGCCGCGCTCGCGGACGCGCTGGAGGACTCGCTGCTGCGGGAGAGCGAGCGGATGAGCGAGGAACTGCGGCTGGAGGGGTTCATCACCGCGCTGCTGGTGGAGTTCCCGCCGGGGGAGGAGAGCGTGCGCACGCTCGACTGCGGGCACCCCGGCCCGTACCTGCTGAACCCGTACCCGCGGGGCGGGGGCGAGCCCCCGGTGCGCCGGTTGGACGCGGCGGATCCGGGGCTGCCGCTGGGGATGGGCGGACTGGGCGTGGCGCGCCCGGCGCCGGAGAGCCGGCCGTTCCCGGCCGGGTGGACGCTGCTGCTGGTGACCGACGGGGTCACCGAGGCCCGGGACACGGCGGGGGAGTTCTACGACCCGGTGCTCGGGCTGGCCCCGCTGGGGCCGTTCGCCGGGCCCGGCGAGGTGCTGGACGCGCTGGTGGCGGACGTCGAGCGGTGGACCGGTGGGCCCAGGGACGACGACATGGCGGTGCTGGCGATCACCCGCCGGGCGGAGGCGGAGGCGGAGGCGGGCGGCTGAGGGCGGCTGGCGGGCGGCGGAGCAGTCGGTGGAACGGTCGGCGGAACAGGGGCGGCGAACCGGTCGGCGGAACAGGGGCGGGACGGGTGGCGGACCGGGTCGGGCTCGGGTGGTCCGTGACCGTCCGGTCACCTTGTCTACGGCTCGCTACGGTCACGCCGATATCACGATGAGGTGACGGCCTGGCCCTACTCCATGGAATCCGGCCAAGTTGAGCCTCTCCGTCCGGTGGCTGGAAAGGTGGCGTCCGAATACCGGACAAGGAAATGGACGGACGGGCCCGGAGCCGGTCGGAGTGCCCGTCGGCCGGTGCCGCCTAGGCCGACGGACGCCGCGGGCGGCGTGACGGCAGGAGAAGCGGTCATAAGGAGCGCGCAAAGGCGGGCCGGGGGAGTGGCGGGATTCGGCCGACCTGCGTTCCGTCCGGAAACGGACCTGGTGCTTGCCCCGTATCGAAGGGGTGACCGAGAGTCGCACCGATGAACGAGAAGCCCAGCCCCCGCCAGGCCCGTCTGCTCGGCCACCGCGACTTCCGGCTCCTGCTGACCGGAGCCGCGGCGGCCCAGACGGGCAGTCAGGTCACCCTGGTCGCCCTTCCCTTGGTGGCCGTGATGGTGCTCGACGCCACGCCGTTCGAGGTCGGTCTGCTGACCGCCGCCGAGACCGCCGCCTTCCTGCTCGTCGGCCTGCCCGCGGGCGCCTGGCTGGACCGGATGCGCAAGCTTCCGGTGCTGATCCGGGCCGACGTGGTGCGCTGCCTGGCCGTCGGGTCGATCCCGCCGGCTGCCGCCTTCGGGGTGCTGACCATGCCGCAGCTCTACCTGGTGGCGCTGGTCACCGGGGTGGCGACGGTCTTCTTCGACGTCGCCCACCAGTCCTTCCTGCCCGCCGTCCTGCCGCGCGAGCAACTGGTCGGCGGCAACGGCGCCCTGGAGACGGTCCGTTCCTCGGCGCAGATCGCCGGGCCGGGCCTCGGTGGCGGGCTGGTCCAGCTGCTCGGGGCGCCGCTCGCCATCGTGGCCGACGCCTGCGGCTACCTCGCCTCCGCCCTGCTGCTCGTCCGGATCAAGGTCGAGGAGCCGCGGCCGGAGCCCGAGCCGGGGCGCTCGCTGCGCGCCGAGGTCGGGGAGGGCGTGCGGTTCGTGCTCGGCCACCCGCTTTTGCGGGCGATCGCGACCGCCACCGCCACGTCCAACCTGTTCTCCGCCGTGCTGACCGCCGTACAGACGGTGTTCTGGGTACGGGTGCTCGACCTGTCGCCGGGAGCCATCGGCGTGCTGCTGTCGGTCTCCGCCGTCGGCGGACTGGCCGGCGCGCTGTGCGCCGGGCAGCTCGCCCGGTGGATCGGACAGGCCCGGCTGATCTGGCTGTCCACGGTGGTGACGGCGCCGTTCGCGCTGCTGTGGCCGCTGTCCGGAGGCGGTGCGGGCGTGGTGCTGTTCGGACTGGCCTCCGGGGTGGTGCTGTTCGGCGCGGTGGCCTACAACGTCGCCCAGGTGAGCTTCCGGCAGAGCATCTGCCCGCCGGAGCTGCTCGGCCGGATGAACGCCACCATGCGGTTCCTGGTGTGGGGCACCCTGCCGATCGGCGCCCTGATCGGCGGCGTGGTCGCCGAGGCGGCCGGGCCGCGCACCGCGCTCTGGCTCTGCGCCGCCGGCTTCCTGCTGGTGCCGCTGCCGCTGCTGCTCTCCCCGCTGCGGCGGATGCGCGAGCTGCCGGGCCCCGACCGTACGGCCGGGCAGGACGCGGACGCAGAGGCGGACGCCACCGACCAGGAGAGCGCGGTGAGCCCCGGCACGTCCTGACCGGCCGCCCCACCCGCGCCTTCCGCACCTGAACCCTTCCTGCCGACCGCACCTGAACCCTTCTGCCGACCGAACCCGATCCCGCACGTCCCGGACCCGAGCAGGGCACCGGCCGATCCCCCTGACCGATCCCTGACCGATCCCCGACCGATCCCCGACCGATCCCCGACCCGAGCCGCGACCGGAAACCGGAGACCGTTCCCGTGCACGCCAGCATCACCGCCGCCTACCTCGCCCGGTACCGCTCCGCCGCCGCCGAATCCCCGGTGGAGCTGCTCCCGCTGACCGGCGCCCAGCGGCGCTTCCTGATCACCCGCCGACTCGCTCCGCAGAGCCGCACCGACGTCGTCCCGCTGTTCTTCGCCTACCCGCGCGGCACCCTCGACCTGGGCCGACTGGCCCGCGCCGCGGCCGCCGTGGCCGCCCACCACCCGGCGCTGTGCGGCGGATTCGCGACCGTGCGCGGCACACCCGTGCTGCGCACCGGCGGCCCCTCGGCCGAGGCCGCCCGGATCGCCGTCGCCCCCGGCGGCACCGCCCGTGCGGCGCTGCGCGAGGCCCTGTCGAACTGGCCCGGCGACGGACCCGCGCTGCGCCTGCTGGTGGCCGCGGACCCGGACGGGGACGAGGAACTGCTCGCCCTCGCACTGGACCACGCCGCCTGCGACGAGCAGTCGCTCGGCCTGCTCACCGCCGAACTCGGTACCGCGTACGAGCGGGACGAGCCACCGGCGGACCGGCCCGACCCCCGGGCGCTGGCCGACTACCGGCAGGCCGTCGAACTGCAGCTCGCCGCCGAGGACGCCGCAGGCGGCCCCGCCGCCCAGGCCCACTGGGGCCGCCGGCTGGGCGGCCTGACCGGGGCGGGCGGCGGCGCGGCGACGTCCACCGGCATGCTCACCGAGCGGCTGCCCACCGCCGGGGGCGCCACCCGCGGCGCCGTCTTCCCGGCCCTGCTGGACGCGGTCGGCTCGGCCCTGCACCGGCTGCACGGGGTGGACGGGGTGGACGGGGCGGCCCGGCCGGAAACCGGGGGAGGGCCGCTCGCGCTCGGCTACCCGTGGGGCGGACGACCGGCGGGCGCACCCGCCGCGCTCGGCTGCTTCCTCAACACCCTGGTGCACCCGGCGACTTCGGGTCCGGTCGCGGACCTGGACGCCCTCGCGGACGCCTGGTGGGACGACCTCGACCAGGCCGGAACCCCCTTCGACGAGGTGGTCCGCGCCGCCCGCACCGCCGGGGCCCCGTGGTCGGGCGCCCTGGACGGCCTGCTCACCATGGAGGACCTGCACCGCCGTCCACCGCTGGTGCTCGGCGGCACCCCCGGCCGGGAGACCCACCTGGACGGGCGCCCGCTCGCCGCACCGCTGGCCGTCTCCGCCTCGCACGGCGACGACCTGCTGATCCGGCTGGCCTGGGACCGCGACCGCTTCCCCGAGGCCGACGCCCGGGCCGCCTTCGGCGAACTGCTCGCCGTGCTGCGGCACCACCTGCACACCCGGCCGGTCCCGGTCCCGCAGGCCTGACACGCCCGGCCGGCCACGTCGGCCGCCCGACCGCGTCGTCCACCCGCCCGCACGGGCCTGACCGCAGGCGTCCGACCGCACGCCCCACCCCGCGGGCCCCGAACTCCCGCGACGGACCCACGACGGATCCACCACGGAGCCACGACGGATCCGCCACGACCCACCACGCCCGTTCGCGCGCGTCCGACACGCCGCCGGACGGGACCCCGGGCCCAGGGCCGCACCTCACCC
>NZ_JBIVVI010000788.1:0-4369 GCF_044757675.1 Kitasatospora sp. NPDC091257 | reverse complement strand
GACTCCCAAACTCATCGACATTGATCATGGAACAGGCCCACGCGGTGACTCCCGAAGCCGACGACAAACGACTCCCGTCCTCGCGTACAAAGCCAGACGTAGGCGTAGACATCCATCGAAACGGTGCCGGCGTAGACCGGGGCGCCGATGTCACTGTTACGCGCCATCAGGTACACCTTGACGCCGGAGCCGGTCGAGCAGAACGGCTCGGCCCACTGAAGGCGGGCGACGACGGTACCGCAGTTGTCGTACTGCCGGCCGGGGCGGTGCCGCCCTTCGAGCCCGGCGGCCGGCCCTCGACCTCCGCGAGGGCCTCCTCAACGGTATGGCCTGCCGGGCGACCGCGACGCCTTCGAGGAGGCTGGCCGCAGCAGCTCACGATCCTGCTGGCCCGATCACCCGAGCTCGCGGCCGCGGCCGTCCACGGCCGCACCTTCGCGGCCATCATGACCAACCGCAAGGAGACCAGCTGACCCGCTGGATCGCCGACGTCTGCGCGGACGAGCAGTGCGGCCCGGCCGGCTTCGCCGCCGGACTGCTCACCGACCTCGACGCCGTCGTCTACGGCATGAGCACCGACTGGTCCTCCGGGCCGGTCGAGGGCCGCGTCAACGACCTGAAGGCGCTCAAGCGCAGCATGTTCGGCCGAGCGAAGCCACCGCTGCTGCGCAAGCGGCTCCTCCTGACCGCAGCCAGCCGCCGCGATCACCACTACCTCTCCGTTTACGGAACAGCAGGGCACGACGTTCGGCGACCCCGTCCGTACGCCCCATCGCCGACGGCAGGGGAAAAACGCGGGCGGCACCATGGCGCGCCGAAGTGCCGGTTACTCGGGCTGCGAAGCGCTTCCCGTCATGTGCGAGCCGCGGTCCGGGAGGGGAGTCGCTCCGTGTCGGCACCGAAGGGGAGGAAGACGGTGCGGGTTGCGAGGAGCCAGTTGCCATCGAGGTTACGGAAGGTGTCCTCGTAGTGGCCCACGTTGGCCGGGAGGCGAGGCTCGATCATGCCGCCGTCGTAGCCGTCGACCCGATACGTCGTCAGATAGGAGACAGCGCGGGCCGTCGTCGTGGACTCCACCGTGACCAGGATGTTCGTCATCAGGCGACGCGAGAGCCTGTCCGACGGGCGCGAGGCGAAGTAGGCCCGCAGGGCGTCACGGCCTTCGATGCGGCGGTCACCGTAAGGCCATTGCCAGATGCCGTCGGGTGTGAACAGCTCAGCCACCGAGCTCGGCTCGCCAAGGTCGAGACGGTGGATGAAGTCCACAATGATCCGCTCGCACGCGCGTTCTGCGAGCATCTGGTCGATCGGGGCGATGATCTTGTCGTCCATTCCCCCTTCCTACCAGCTCGATCACGGTGCAGGGCGGCGGTCTTGGGCAATGCCCAGCACAAGCGCGGCATCGATCGTCATTGCCACCCACCAGCTTCCGACTACAGACCGTCACGCCAGCTGATCGACTTCACGGAATCCGTGCCTGAACCGCTTTCGGCCGTCGCCGAGACCGGTCGGCCTGGACGGGAAGGCCGCTTTCCAGGTCACGACGCAGAGCAGCCCGACAACGGCCCGGCGCCCGTGCGCTGCCGGAGCGGCACCGTCAAGCCCGCCCGCCAGGAACGGCGGCGAGGCGGCCGAGCATCGCGATCACGGTGATCCGCGTCCTACTGTCGTTGGTCACCGCACAGTGGGCGTCGACGCCTCGCTCGTCCGGTGCCTCGTCCGGCTCGGCCAGACCCAACCGGATCAGGTCGACGGCGTACTCGTGGCACTGGGAGTAGTCCGCTGCGGCGCTCACCGCTTCGACATGGTCGATGCGGCCAGGATCCGCAGCACGCAGCAGCGCCGGGGTGGGCGGCGGGCCCAGCACCTCCCCGATCCACCCCGAGACGGCCTCCCGGGGGCAGCCTCGCTCCAGCTTCGAGGTGATCGCGGCAGCGAGCGCCAGGTGGATGAGGAGCGTCCCGAACCAGGCGGTGACCTCGGCCGGGGGCGTGTCCGTGCCTGCCGGCGGCATCACGGCCCGGTACAGCGCGGCCTGGTCATCGGCGTGCGCGGCGACGACGACCGCCTTCACCGCGCTGCCGAGGGCAGCCTGATCGATGGTCATGTCAGCGGTTCTCCCCATGGTTGGCGGCCGTCAACTTACCGCTCCGGCGCGGTGCACGGCTGGTGAAGGGCAGATTTCCCCGCTACGCGCGGTAGCGGGTTGACCGGCCTGACGGCGAGGCCCGGTGCGCTTCTGCCTCCCGCTCGCCTCTGTGCGGCTCGCCCAGGAATCCTGGTTCAGTCGGGGAGCTTCGCGACAAGGTGCCGATTCCGTTGTCGTTCGGCGCCTCTGGAAATGACGTACAGGATGCACTTCGCCGGCAGCCCGGCATCGTCCGGCGCCGCGGCGGGGGCGGCGTGCTGAGCGGCAGGGGACGGAGCGGCAGGTGCTGCGAACGGTTCCACCACCGCGCACCGGCCCCGGACCGCGCCTGCAAGGCAACCGGTCCTCGCGTTCGCGCGTCGCCTCCGCGCCAGGGCCTCCGGGCCGCCGAGCAGAGCAGCCGCGCCACGTCCCCGGGCGCTGCCGGTCTCCTGCCGGCCGGGTTCCCGAGAGGCCCCCGCTCCCAGAGGACCTGGCCGTGCGGTTCACCGCCGTCGTCCGCGACGCCTGCGTCACCCCGAGCGGTAGGAGCCGGGTCGTCTACCCCTCACCGCCCTACGCTTCGCCTTGGTGCCCGCCGGACCCGAGACGCACACTCCGGGCCATCACCGGCGGGCGCCGTCCCCGCCATCAGGGCCGGCCTCCCGACGAGCCGTGCCCCGGACTGCGGACGCGCCCCGCATCGACCCTGTCCGCTCGCCGCAGCACTCCGTTGCCACCGCGCCGTCAAGTCCGCGCCCCGCTCCCCCCGTCGTGGATCACGAGTAGCCCACCCGGACGGCGCGAGGAGATGTTCCGGGCCCGCCCGGGCGATCACCCGGCCCAGTCGCCCGGCCCCGCGTTCGAGTGGTGTCGAGCCGCCGGTCGAACGAGATCGGCGCTTCGCTCCCATCCGTCGAGGACGTCAGGTGCATGGGTGGGAGGGGCACTTCGGTGCCCGGTCCCTGTTCCCGGAGTACGGAGCATTCATGTCACCGCTGTCCGTGGCCCGTCGCCTGGTCGTCGTTTTCCTGTCCCTGCTCGCTGTCGCCGTCGCCGGCGGCGCGGCAACAGCCTCCGCCGCCGCGGCGAGCGCGGGGGTCCTCCGAACGGGAGTGGACTGGGAGGCCGTCGCCAGGTGCGA
The DNA here is from genome assembly GCF_044757675.1 of Kitasatospora sp. NPDC091257. Classification (NCBI taxonomy): domain Bacteria; kingdom Bacillati; phylum Actinomycetota; class Actinomycetes; order Kitasatosporales; family Streptomycetaceae; genus Kitasatospora; species Kitasatospora sp. NPDC091257. The sequence continues at coordinate 1,097 of NZ_JBIVVI010000788.1, read as the reverse complement.
GAGCGGAGGGCGCTGGCAGGCCGACACCGGTAATGGCTACTACGGGGGGCTGCAGTTCGACAGCCCGACCTGGCGTTCGAACGGAGGCCTCGCCTACGCGCCGCGCGCGGACCGGGCGACCCGCGAACAGCAGATCGCCGTGGCCGAGCACCTGGCCGAGCGCCGCGGCCTGACCCCGTGGCCGGCCTGCGGAGCCCGTGCCGCACACAGCGGCGACCGGCCGACCGCTCACGCCCGCAGCCACCGGCCGGCGCACACCCGGCCCCATGCCTCCGCCATCCCGCCATCCCACGCCGACGCCCCCGCTCCGGTCTGCACGGACGACGAAGACTGCCCGGACAACTGGACCGTGGAGGTCGGCGACACCCTCGGCGGCATCGCCCAGGCCTTCGCCACCGACGGCGGCTGGCCCGCCCTCTACGAACTCAACCGCGACACCGTCGGCGACGACCCCGACCTGCTCCTGCCCGGCCAGGTCCTCGCACTGCGCTGACGCCCGACGGTGGACCGGGCCCGTACGAGCGGCGGCTCGACCTGAGGAGCCCGCGCCGGCCGGGTCGAGGGCACTGCGTGGCCGGGGCCACGAGCACCTTCCCGACACCGCTCGCAGCCCGGGCACCTCCGGGTCGAGCCCACCTGTCGCCCGGTGTCAGGTCGCCGGCCACTCCCACCGTTCGGCCTCCAGCGAGGCCGCGCGCAGACCCTTGAGCCGGACGTCCGACACGGGCTCCAGATCGAGCTTGGCCAGCGGGTCGCTGATCAGGGTCAGAACCGGTTCACCTCCGCTGCCCTCGTTGAGGTGTTCGGCGAGGAGCAGGATGTAGTTCTCTCCCTGTTCCCGGGCGCGGTTGTACTCCGCGGCCGTGAGGGTGACGTCGCTCGGTCGGGCGCCGCCGTGGGCCTTGATCTCGTAGTAGCGGCCGGCGCTGTCGACCACGTCGGCTCCGACGTTCAGCTTTCCGCGCTGGTCGAGGCTGTCCGCGTCCTCCCCGAGAACGGCGGCGAGGGTTCGGATGACCAGGGCCTCCTTGGAGCTGCTGTCCTGGAATCCGTGCCGAGCGGACTGTTCGCGGGGTACGGCACCACCCGGCCTGGGG
>NZ_JBIVVI010000787.1:0-4378 GCF_044757675.1 Kitasatospora sp. NPDC091257 | reverse complement strand
GTGTCTGACGGGGCGTGGGTGTCTGACGGGGCGTGGGGGAAGCGGGTCTTCTAGAGTCGCGGGTGGTACGGGCGTGCGACTGTGGTGCGTCCGTACGACCGCGAGCCGCACCGAGAGGAACGAGCAGCATGACCGAGCAGGCCCCCGAGCCCTTCGAGCCCGTCGACGAGGACTGGCGGACCGCGCTGGCGATCGTCGCCCACCCCGACGACATGGAGTACGGCGGGGCCGCGGCCGTCGCCCGCTGGACCTCGCAGGGCAAGAAGGTCGTCTATGCGATGGTCACCAGCGGCGAGGCGGGCATCGACTCGCTGGACCCGGCCGAGTGCGGCCCGCTGCGCGAGGCCGAGCAGATCGCCTCGGCGCGCGTGGTCGGCGTCGACACCGTCGAGTTCCTCGGACACCCGGACGGGGTCGTGGAGTACGGGCTGCCGCTGCGCCGGGACATCGCCCGGGTGGTGCGCAGGCACCGGCCGGACATCGTGATCACCAGCAACTTCCGGGACACCTACGGCGGGCAGTTCCTCAACCAGGCGGACCACATCGCGGTCGGCCGGGCCACTCTGGACGGGGTCCGGGACGCCGGGAACCGCTGGGTGTTCCGCGAGCTGCTGGCCGAGGGCCACGAGCCGTGGAACGGCGTGCGGCAGATCTGGGCGGTGGCCTCGCCGGAGGCCGGGCACGCGGTGGACACCACCGCGCACTTCGACCGGGGCGTCGCCTCGCTGGAGGAGCACAAGGCGTACCTGGCCGGGCTGGGCGGGGCGATGGCGGAGCCGCGGGAGTTCCTGGAGGGCTTCGGCCGGGGCGCGGGCAGCCGGCTGGGGACGCGCTTCGCGGTGCCGTTCGAGGTGTTCCCGCTGCGCTGACCCGCGGCTACTCGGGCCCGGTGCCGGTGCCGGTGCCGGTGTCGGTGCCTGCTCCTGTGCCCGTGCCCGTGCCGGCGCCCGTGCGGCGCCGGCGCCGGTGGCGCAGCACCTGCCGGAGCAGGACGGCGGCGACCAGTACGCCCAGCCCGACCGCGAACCAGACCTGGTAGTGCAGCGCCGTGCGGTACACCGCGCCGATGTTGGCCCCGGCGAGGTAGCCGAAGGTGCCCCAGACCGCCGTCCACAGCACCGCGCCCAGCAGGTTGAACGGCAGGAACCGGCGCCAGGGCATCTCCGTGGTCCCGGCGATGATCCCGTTGTACTGGCGCAGCCCGTCCACGAAGCGGGCGACCGTGACCACCTTGCCGCCGTGCCGGGCGAAGAAGTCCTCGGCGCGGTCCATCCGGGCCGGGGTGAGCAGCACGTAGCGGCCCCAGCGGTGGACGAAGGCGCGCCCGCCGGTGCGGCCGATCAGGTACCCGAGGCTGTTGCCGAGGGCGGCGGCGCCGGTCGCGACCAGCAGGACGGCGGCGAAGTCGAGGTGCCCGGCGCCGGCGTACACCGAGGCCAGCACCAGCACGGTCTGCCCGGGCACCGGGATCCCGCAGTTGTCGAGCAGCACGAGCAGCGCCACCGCGAGGTACCCGTAGTGGTCCAGCAGTGGCGCGAGCCCGGCGAGTGCCCCGGGCAGCGGGGTCGTGGGAGCGGACACCGCTCCTCACCACCTCGCGCGGGGCGGGGTGACGGGGGTGTCGGTCAGAGGTTCGCCTCGCGACGCTCGATGTTGCAGTCGGGGCCCGGGTAGATCAGACCCTCGTGGCCGTCCTCGAACCGGACCATGTACGGCGGCTGTCCGTCGGTGCCGCGCACCTCGACGATCTCGCCCTTCTGGTCCACCATGCCCACCGACCTGCTGTGGATGTGGAGCTGGTCACCTACCGCTGCCTGCATGGTCTGCTCCCTCGGGTCGTGTGCCCGGCCGCCTCCACGGCCGTTCCCGCTATCCACTGTGCTGCGGGTGCGGCGGGCGCGCAACGCCTCGGGCGGACGGGGCGCGCGCGGGGCGCGGGGTTCGGCGTCAGCGGGCGGAGGACTGTTGCGCGAGGTAGCCGCGGACCAGCCGCTTGCACTCGGCGATCAGCGCCGGATCGCCGTCGGGCGCCTCCCGGAAGGCCAGCTTGAGCACCGCGTCGGCGGCCTCCAGGGCCACCCGCAGGGCCAGCGTGGTGGCCGACGGGTCGCCCGCCCGGAACAGTTCGCCGCCGAGCGCCTGGAGCCGCAGCGCGACGGCGGTGTTGTTGTCCACGCCCGCGTCCAGCAGGTGCAGGTCGTCCTGGACGCCGGTGGGGACGGCCGGGCCCGCCAGGCCGAAGTCCAGCTGGCCGAAGCCCGGCACCGCGCGCTTCATCGCCACGAACTCCTCCACGGCCAGGTCGGTGAAGAGGGCGGGGCCGACCGGTGCGGCGGCGGCCAGCCGGGCGTCCAGGCGCTGGAGGTAGTGGTCGAGGTTGCGGGTGGCGAGCGCGGCCAGCAGGTCCTCCTTGCCGGCGAAGAACTGGTAGAGGGTGCCGATCGGCACCTGGGCGCGCTGGGCGACCTCCTTGGTGGTGAGCGCGGTCGCCCCGACCTCGTCCAGCAGCCCGGCGCAGGCGTCCAGGATGCGGCCGTACCGCTCCAGGCTGCGCTGCTGGACCGGGCGGCGCCTGACCGGTCCGGGGGCGGGGTGACTCCTGTCGCTCATGACCTCACTGTGCCGCATCCGCCGTGACGGCGGCGAATCACCGGGGCGCGAACGGCCCGGAGTTCCCCGTGGGGCGGGAGCCGACTGGTGGCCGGAGCTGAACGGCACGGTGGCGGGAAGGTGTCCACGAGCTGGTATAGGCCTTGTCGTGGACGCGATGACAGGTTCATACTCCTGGGGCGGACTACTTTGCGTGATCAACTCATGCCTCTTCGTGGTGATCGCGATTCAGCTGTGGCGGCCGAGACGCCTGTGACGGACGCACCGCCGCCACCCGAGGTCTGGACGACACCGTGTGCCTCCACTGCCCACGCCACGTCCTGTGGCGTCACGACCCTGTGTGTGCCCGCCCGACGGAAGGAGGGGATCGGTTCGGTGACGCTGCACTCCGGAGGGCGTGAGGCCCTCGACACCGAGCACCGCCGCCAGTTCCTGGAGTCCGGATACCTGGTCCTGCCCGGCCTGCTGCCGGAAGCGCTGCGCGAACGGCTCGCCCCCGAGGTCGACCGGTGGGTGGACGAGGGCCTGCGGGCCCGGTCGATCGCCGCGTGCGCCGACCCCTTACGCCACGGACCGCCCCCGCTGCTGGAACTGGAACTGCCCGCCCACGGCGAACTCCTCACCCACCCACCGCTGCTGCGCACCCTGACCCGCCTGCTCGGGCCGGACTTCGTCTTCCACCACCTGCACAGCGACCGCCAGGACCCGGGGATCCCGGGCAAGGCCTGGCACCACGACTGCGAGCCCAACGACCGCTCCGACCCGTCGCTGCTGATGGTCCACGCGCTGCACTACCTCGGCGGACTGGACGAGCGGGTCGGCAGCCTGGCCGTGCTGCCCGGCTCGCACCTGCGCACCGTCGGCAAGTCCGCCTTCGCCCACCACGGCACCGCGGAACTGCCCGGCGAGGTGGTCCTCGACCGGCTGCCGCCCGGCTCGACGGTGCTGCTCAACTCGGCGCTGTTCCACACCCGCAGACCGGCGCCCGAAGGGCCGGGCCACCCCCGGTACTTCGTCGACGCCTCCTACTGCCAGGTGGGGGCGCGCTGGCGCCCGGTGAAGCCCTATTGGCGGCAGATGCTCGCCCGGGCCCGCGAACTGGACCTGGCCGACGGCCAGTGGCCCGAGCTGTTCGCCGAGCGGCACTTCACCGAGTACACCGCCGGCGAACACGCCCGCACCGAGTACACCGGAACCGTCTGAGGAGCACTGCCGTGGAGATCGTCACCGCCGTCGCCTTCCCCGAGGTCCACGACGCCTACCTGCGGGACCACCCGGTGGAGCGGGCCCACGAGGCGAACAGCAACATGTACGGCGAGGAGAACCTCGAACGTGCCGACCGCATCCCCGGCGGCTGGTGGCGGATCCGGCTCTCCCGGGCGGACGTCCTGGGCGTCGTGCTGCCCTGGCACCTCAGTGAGGGCGGGGAGCTCGAAACGGTGCCGCGCTCCGGGCTGACGGTGGCCGAGGCGGCCGAGCGGGTCCGCGCCGGCGGAGCCGCCTGGGCCGTCGCCAACCCGGTCTGCGCGGCCAAGCTGCGGCTGCTGCGGTGGGCACCGTTCACGCTCGTCTTCCTCAGCACCGCGCCGGTCGACCACTCCGACTACGGGGACCTCGCGGTCCGGTCCGGTCTGATCCACCTCGACGGCCTGCACCGCATGCTGGCTTGGGAGTTGGCCGGACGGCTGCCCGAGCGGGCGCTGCTCGACGGGTACCTGGTGGGCGACCCGGGGGTGGTCGCCGGGCCGGCCCGGGCGGGCCGGACGGG
>NZ_JBIVVI010000786.1:0-4381 GCF_044757675.1 Kitasatospora sp. NPDC091257 | reverse complement strand
GTCCGGCCCACCCGGTCTCGTCGCCACCCGTACCCGGGCGTACCGTGAGGAGGCCGCGCGGCCAGGCGCGCGGGTGCGCGACGAGGGCGGTAGGACACATGGGCAAGAGCGCCGACGACGGGCGGGTCTTCCGGATCACGGGGGCGCGCAGCAGCCTCACCGAGGACGTCCGGGGACGCCAGCGCCGCTACGTCATCTCGATGCTGGTCCGCACGGCCTGCGTGCTGCTCGCCGTGGTGCTGTGGGACGTCCAGCGGGTGCTGGCGTTCGCCGCCCTGGCGGGGGCCGTCCTGCTGCCGTACTTCGCGGTGCTGATCGCCAACGCGGGCCGGGAGCGGGCCCCGGGACTGCCGAGCACCTTCGACTTCCCGCTCGACACCCCGCTGATGCTCGGCCCCGGTGGGACGGGTGGGGCTGGTGCGAAGGCCGGTACAGGTGAGGCAAAGGCCGTTCCCACCGATCCTTCACAGGACGTGGACTGACCGTCCGTTTCACGCCGCTTCGCCCTCGTTCAGCTCGTCGAAAGCTCAAAAGAAGCTCAGATTAATCATGCAAGACCTCCCCATCCGAGGGTGGTGGCGTGACATACTGCGTACGCGCTCCGCATCCCCCGTCGGAGCGACGGACCGACGCCGGGCGGCTCCCCCCGTGGCTGCCCGGCGTCGCCATGCCCGGATCCGGTCGGCCCGAGCGGGGCGTGACAGACTGGCGGTGCAGACGTCACCCGCCAATCGTTGAGGACGGCCCGATGGACACCCCGCAGACGCCGATCTGCTCCGCCAAGGGCTGCCGGACGGGCGCCGGCTGGGTGCTGGTGTGGAACAACCCCAAGCTGCACACCCCGGACCGCCGCAAGACCTGGCTCGCCTGCGACGAGCACCGCGAGCACCTCTCCCAGTTCCTCGGGGTGCGCGGCTTCCTCAAGGAGGTCGTCGCCTTCGCCGACTGGACCCCCGAGGCCGTCGAGAGTTCCGGCGGGGCTGCCTAGCAACCCGTCCGGGGTTCCGGCGAGTCGGCCCGGAAGGGCGGACCGGTCCGGGAACCGGTCGGCCGCCGAGGGACCGCCTAGCCGCCGATCGCGGACATCGGCCGCTCGGGCTGGAGGAACTCCGGGTCGTCGATCCCGGCCCCGGCCTTCTTGCCCCACATCGCCGCCCGCCACAGCGCGGCCAGTTCGGCGTCGTCCGCGCCCGAGCGCAGCGCGGTGCGCAGGTCGGTCTCGCCGGTCGCGAACAGGCAGTTGCGCACCTGGCCGTCGGCGGTCAGCCGGGTACGGTCGCAGGCCCGGCAGAACGGACGGGTGACCGAGGCGATCACGCCCACCCGGCCGGGGCCGCCGTCCACCAGCCAGCGCTCGGCGGGTGCCGCGCCCCGGCGCTCGGACGGCTCCGGGGTGAGCGCGAAGCGGGCCCGCAGCAGGTCGAGGATCTCCGTCGCGGTGACCATCGACGCGCGGTCCCAGCCGTGCTGGGCGTCCAGCGGCATCTGCTCGATGAAGCGCAGCTCGTAGCCCCGCTCCAGGCACCAGGCCAGCAGGTCGGCCGCCTCGTGGTCGTTGACCCCGCGCATCAGTACCGCGTTCAGCTTCACCGGCGCGAGCCCGGCGGCCTCGGCGGCGGCCAGCCCGTCCAGCACGTCCTGGTGGCGGTGGCGGCGGGTGAGGGTGTGGAAGACCTCGGGGTCGAGGGTGTCCAGCGAGACGTTGACCCGGTCGAGGCCGGCCTCGCGCAGCGCCGTCGCGGTGCGGGCCAGCCCGATGCCGTTGGTGGTCAGTGAGAGTTCCGGGCGCGGTTCCAGCTCCGAGCAGGCGGCGACGACGGCGACCAGTCCGGGGCGCAGCAGCGGCTCGCCGCCGGTGAATCGGACCTCGCGCACGCCCAGGTCGCGCACGGCGACGGTGACGAGCCGCACGATCTCCTCGTCGGTGAGCAGGTCCGGCTTGGCGAGCCACTGCAGGCCCTCCTCCGGCATGCAGTAGGTGCAGCGCAGGTTGCACCGGTCCGTGAGGGAGACCCGCAGGTCGACGGCCTGTCGTCCGAAGGTGTCGAGCAGCACGTGCGTCCTTCCCCGAGATGCGGCCGGCCCGGCCACCGTCACGGCGGGCCGGGCCAGCATAGTCATCGTGGGACGATCAGTGGGCGCCCAGCCCGGTCAGCGAGCGCACCTCCAGTTCAGCGTACTTCGCCGGGTCGGGCTGTTCCCTGGACAGCAGCGTGCCGAGCCAGCCGGCCAGGAAGCCGACCGGGATGGAGACCAGGCCGGGGTTCTCCAGCGGGAACCAGTGGAAGTCGGAGTGCGGGAAGAGCGAGGTCTTCGCGCCGGAGACCACCGGGGAGAAGACCACCAGCGTCACCGAGGTGATCAGTCCGGCGTAGACCGAGCTGACCGCGCCGACGGTGGTGAAGCGCTTCCAGAACAGCGAGTAGAGCAGGGTGGGCAGGTTCGCCGAGGCGGCGACCGCGAAGGCCAGGGCGACCAGGGCGGCGGTGTTGAGCTTGTCCGCGAAGAGGCTGAGCACGATCGCGACGGCCCCGATCGCGACCGCGGCCCACTTCGCCGAGCGCACCTCCTCCTTCTCGCTCGCCTTCCCGCGCCGGATCACGTTGGCGTAGAGGTCGTGCGCGAAGGAGGCCGAGGAGGCGAGCGTGAGCCCGGCGACCACGGCCAGGATGGTGGCGAAGGCGACCGCCGAGATCACCGCGAGCAGGATCGCGCCGCCGGTGGTCCCGGCGCCTCCGCCGAGCGCCTCGGCCAGCTGGGGCGCCGCGGTGTTGCCCGCCGCGTTCGCCGCCTTGATCGCCTTGGAGCCGACCAGCGCGGCGGCGCCGAAGCCGAGCGCCAGGGTCATCAGGTAGAAGACGCCGATGATGCCGATCGCCCAGAGCACCGACTTCCGGGCCGCCTTGGCGGTGGGCACGGTGTAGAAGCGGACCAGGATGTGCGGCAGGCCGGCGGTGCCGAGGACCAGCGCGATGCCCAGGCTGATGAAGTCGAGCTTGGCGGTGCCGCTGCCGTACTTCTGTCCGGGTTGGAGGAAGGCCTCGCCCTTGCCGCTCGCGCTCGCCGCCGCGCCGAGCAGCTCCGAGGGGTTGAAGTGGTACTTGGCCAGTACCAGGACGGTCATCAGCGCGGCGCCGGCGATCAGCAGCACCGCCTTGACGATCTGCACCCAGGTGGTGCCCTTCATCCCTCCGATCACCACATAGATGATCATCAGCGCGCCGACCCCGACGATGGTCCAGCGCTTGGCGGCGTTCCCCTCCGCGCCCAGCAGCAGCGCGACCAGGGTGCCGGCGCCGACCATCTGGGCGAGCAGGTAGAAGATCGACACCACGATGGTGGAGACGCCCGCCGCGGTGCGCACCGGGCGCTGGCGCATCCGGAACGCGAGGACGTCCGCCATCGTGAAGCGGCCGGAGTTGCGCAGCGGTTCGGCGATCAGCAGCAGCGCGACCAGCCAGGCGACCAGGAAGCCGATCGAGTAGAGGAAGCCGTCGTAGCCGGTGAGCGCGATGGTCCCGGCGATGCCGAGGAAGGACGCGGCGGACATGTAGTCGCCGGAGATGGCCAGGCCGTTCTGGAAGCCGGTGAAGCCGCGGCCGCCGGCGTAGAAGTCGGAGGCGCTCCTGGTCTGCCGCCCGGCCCAGACGGTGATGCCGAGGGTGGCCAGGACGAAGACGCCGAACAGGGCCATCGTCAGACCGCGGTGCTCGGTGGCGGAGCTGGCGAGCGAAGTCATTCGGCGGGCTCCCGGGGTGCGTGGACGACGGCGCCGTGCGCCTCGCGGATCGCCGCGGCGGACGGGTCGATCCGCCGGTCCGCGTAGCGGGCGTACCAGGCGGCGATCGCGAAGGTGGTCACGAACTGCAGCAGCCCGAGCACCAGGGCCACGTTGACGTGCCCGAGGACCTTGGTGCGCATCAGTCCCGGCGCGTAGCAGGAGAGCAGGACGTAGAGCAGGTACCAGAGCACGAAACCGATGGTGACCGGGAAGGCGAAGCTCCGGAAGGAGCGCCGCAGGGTTCGGAACTCCTCGCTGTCGTCGATGAGTTGGGCTTCCGTGGCGGCGGTGGTGAGCGGCGGCGAATCCACGCTGTCTCCTCACTCCTTCGGCGTATTTGTCACACGGGGGGAACGATCGAACGTGAGGGGCGTCACATGTCTGGCGCCGCGCAATGCTAGGAGCGTCCTGCCCGCCCCGGAAGGGGTTGACCGCGATCAGTCGAGCGTTCACCCCCTCGCACCATCCGATTGGCCGAAAAGCAGTCCATCTCAGCGACTCCGCCGCTCCGGGCCGACTCCCGGCCCCCGGCCGCCGCCCGCGCCCTCCCTCGGGAACGACACCGGGAACGACACCGGCCCGTGCCGCACCCCGAAGGGG